>JAJYCW010000021.1 GCA_021777995.1 bacterium | reverse complement strand
CAGTGCCCGGGAGAGGGGTCGGTGCGGAGCACCGGGGGTGAGGTCACGCCACGTGAGCAGCGCCAACAGGCTGTTGAACGTGCGCACTCTGCACCCCTCGCCCAAAGAACCTCACCCCATGACCTGCGGTCATTCCCCTCTCCCTCCCAGTCGCTAGCGCTCCTTCGGGAGAGGGGCACAATGCAGCAACGACGCTTACTTTTCGCCCACAACAAACCCCTCTACACCCCTCGCTCAACGAGCAAAGCGAGTGCCCGGGAGAGGGGTCGGTGCGGAGCACCGGGGGTGAGGTCACGCCACGTGAGCAGCACCAACAAGCCCCTCTGCACCCCTCGCTCAACGAGCGCCGCGAGTGCCCGGGAGAGGGGTCGGTGCATAGCACCGGGGGTGAGGTCATTCACCGTGAGCAGCACCAACAAGCTGGTGAAGCGGCGCGCTATTCCCCCGCCTTCAGCAAGCTACCCGCGTCGCGCCCGTAAACTGCACACCGTTTACATCGTATCTCATCAAACCTTTGGGTGGCACACCGAAGCCGATATCTAGGGTATTCTTTAAGAAACGAATGGTTTGCACATTCTATTTAGTGGTCGGCACCCTCATCATTATTGTAATGGTTGCTGGGTGGTTGACGAATCGGAAAAATGCCACAACAGATCTCCCAGACATCTGGCGCCCTTGCAGCCAATATCAATGCGGTCATCATTGGCGATGAGGCTCTTACGCTTCGGAATTTCACTACTCCCAACCTGGCAGATGAACGCAGTCTTGTATGGGCCGACAATCCTGCAAATTTCACCATAGCTTTGAATTGTGCTGCGGCATGCATTCTAACCGGCACCCAACTGGCTGCGGGAATTGAAACTCAAAAGACACTCATCGTCGTGGACAACCTGCAGGAAGCCTTGCTAAAGACTGCCACAGCCTTTCACAAGACCGTAAAACGACAGTCTGGCATTCACCCTACCGCTAGCGTCGCTTCTTCAGCCGCTATTGGGGACGAAGCCCATGTGGGTGCCGGCGTGTTTATTGGTGCAAATTCAAAAATTGGTGTTGGGGTTGTGATACACGCAAACGCATATATTGGGGAAGGTTGCACTGTTGGCGATTACACTGTGCTGCACCCCAATACGACCCTTTATGATGACGTCACGGTGGGCAAACACTGCAACTTGCATGCAGGATGCGTAATCGGCGCAGAAGGGTTCGGTTACGTTCCCACTCCTGCCGGCCTAACACCGATACCCCATCTAGGCACTGTAATCATTGGAGATGGTGTTGATATTGGAGCGAACAGCTGTATTGACCGCGCTAAATTAGGCGCCACTACAATCGGGAGCGGATCCAAAATAGATAATCTAGTACATATCGGTCATAATGTGAACATAGGCCGGTCGTGTATAATTGTTGCCCAAGCTGGACTTGCAGGCACGGTGAACGTGGGCGATGGCGTTATGATCGCGGGGCAGGCTGGTATCGCGGATCACATCACTATCGGTGATGGTGCCCGTATAGCGGCCCAAGCCGGTGTGATTGGTGATGTGGATGCCGGTCAGACGGTATCTGGGTACCCTGCACGTCCTCATCGCATTAAGATGCGTGAACTCGGTGCCATAGCAGGACTGCCAACGGCGCTTAAACGCCTAAAACATCTAGAGTCTACGGTGCACGAACTGCTGCAGAAAAGAGAACATGACGAATAGCCCTCAAAATAGAGGTTTGCAACGTACAATCGCTTCGGTGGTGAGAATATCTGGAACAGGTATCCATACAGGCGAAGCCTGTGAAGTGCGATTGCGTCCCGCGGCTGACGGAACTGGACGCGTCATTCTCAAGGACGGATTCTGGATACCCGTTGTATGTGAGAACGTGTCGGATACAAACCGATGCACGACCATTAGCCGGGATGGTGTGGTCGTCCATACCGTTGAACACCTCCTTGCGGCACTGCACGCACTCGACATCGACAATGTCCTGATTGAGACCGATGGCCCTGAGATCCCTATATTGGATGGCAGTGCTCTCCCTTGGATGGAGCTAATTCAGGTGGCCGGCACGATAGAGCAGGCAGCTCCCTGTACGGTTGCAGCAGTCAGCGAAAGTTTCAGTTTCCAAGTCGGGGCATCTACTGTTTCTATTCAACCTGCGCAAGGAGGTTCGGGGCTTACCGTTACCGCATCAGTCAGCTTTGATGCGTGGCCACAAGGTCAGGCAAGTGTGAGCTGGTGTAGCACGCACCAAGGGGCCGGTGGATTTTTGACGGACATAGCGCCTGCGAGAACCTGGGCATTTTATGCCGAAGTAGAACAACTAAAAGCAGCGGGTCTTTCTAAAGGAGCCTCGCTCGATAATGCCCTGGTTATCACACCGCCAAACGAGTACTCAAGCGAACTTCGATTACCGCAGGAGTGGGCGAAACATAAGCTCCTGGACCTTGTAGGAGACCTAGCTTTGGTAGGTGCTCGCATAGAAGCGGACGTAACCGTAGTACGACCTGGACATAAAGCGAATAACGAAGCCGCCAGTGCTATAAGAAAAACGCTATCAGCACTTGAAATAACTCACCGCAAATTGAACAATGAGGGGAAGTGAATGAGTCATATCCTGGACGTTGAGGAGATACGCGCAATACTGCCACATCGATATCCAATGCTGCTCGTAGATAGAGTATTGGAGTTAGAACCCGGTAAGCGTGTTGTCGGCCTTAAAAACGTTACTATTAATGAGCCTTTCTTCAACGGTCATTTTCCTGGCCTGGCGGTTATGCCCGGCGTGCTCATTTTAGAATGCATGGCGCAGGTGGCGGGGATTATACTGCTTTCTACACCGGTTCACCACGGAAAACTGGCATTTCTCGGCGGTCTTGATAAATGCCGCCTATTGAAGCCGGTTGTTCCTGGCGATACGCTTCTGGTAGAAGCTACCCTGGGAAAAGTTCGTGGGCTTTTTGGTAAAGCGAGTATGGTGGCCACAGTGCAAGGGGAAGAAGTTGCGCGCGGCTAGATGCTGTTTAAGCTTATGGAACGTAATAGTGGAAACCAAAGCAATGCGCCGCTGGGAGATAAGTCGTGAATAAGTGCTGGCATTCTACTGCCATTGTAGACTCCTCCGCAGAAATCGAGGATGGCGTTGAGATTGGTGCCTACTGTACTGTAGGTCCTCGCTGTCGTATCGCCTCGGGAACCCGACTTTACTCTCATGCGCAGATTCTAGAGAACACCCAGATTGGAAGAAACTGCCAAATCTTTAACGGTGCCCTTATTGGTGGTCCGCCGCAAGATTACAAATTTAAGGGTGAGACGAGCTACGTCATCATTGGCGACGACAACATTCTCAGAGAATATGTTACCATTCACCGCGCAACGGGCGAAGGTGAGGTTACACGCATTGGCAACAACAACATGATTATGGCCTATGCCCACATTGGCCACAATTGCGAGATCGCGAATTCGGTGACTATTGCCTCCTACGTAGGAATAAGCGGCCACGTAACGGTAGAAGATCATGCGAACTTTGGAGGTATCTGCGGCGTTCATCAGAACTGTACCATTGGCTCGCTGGTTATGATCGGCGGCATGTCTGGGGTAACGAGGGATATTCCGCCCTATATGCTGGCAGAGGGTAGACCGGCTCGTGTTTATGACATCAACATTCGCGGCTTGCGCCGCGCCGGTGTGCCTGCAAAGGTAAGGGGTGAACTAAGGCAGGCTTATAAACTCCTTTATCGCTCTAACCTAAACGTTTCGCAGGCGTTGGACGTCATTGAAGAGGAGATTGAACATAGCCCTGAGCTTGACAGGCTCACCGACTTCATTAGGAGAACCAGAGAGGGCTTTAACGGCAGGGCGAATAATCCACCTCCTATTTAAAAGCGTGGGGACAGATGGCACTGAATGATGCAGGCAGCAATTATAACGGGGGAACTGTCGGGCGACCGCATTGGCGCGGATCTTGCCGCATCGCTAAGATCCGCCGTACCTGATATCAAGTTGTGGGGTATTGGCACCGAGGCAATGCGGGCCGCCAACGTTGAACTAGTCGCGGACTCAAGTAGCTGGGGCGCAATAAGTATAACCGAAGCTCTGCGAAAGGTCCCGTCACTTCTGCTTAATGTAGCCCCAATGATTCGGCGCGAGGTGTTAGCGCGCCGACCTGACGTTGTGGTACTCGTTGACTTTGGCGCGTTTAACGTAAGGCTGGCAACGTTCTGTAAACAGAATGGAATAGCTACCGCGTACTATGTGCCCCCTGGGTGCTGGAAGCGGGATGGATTTGCATCTGACGCGCTAATTAAGAATTCAGATTTGATACTCACACCTTTTGAATGGTCGCTTGAGAGGTACCAGAGTCGTGGAGTGCCATCACAATTTGTTGGGCATCCACTACTCGATCGGCAAGGGCCCAGCCTCTCTCGTGAACAGTTTGCGGACGAATTGGGTCTGGATTTTGATAAGCCAATCATTGGGCTCCTTCCAGGCAGTCGAGCTCATGAAATCAATCATCTTGTGCCCGTCATGTTGGATGCTGCCAGAATGCTGGCCAGTACCGATCCGGGTGCCCAGTTTGTAATTGGGGTTGCGCCATCTATCTCGGCGGAACAGATGTGCAGATTCCTGACTACTAATAAGGATCTTCGCGATAAGTTCACTGAGATATGGCACGAATTAACACAAGAAGCAGAAAAAAAAATCATTCGGCCTCTCTCAAGGACTGCTGGTTCAATTACGCGCAGCCGCCAAAAGCTGCTAGCAACCAACGGCGGTTTCATCGTACCAGAGGACGCACTACACCACACACCGTTTCGACAGTATCGTGGAAGTAGTTCCTCGGAGCTTCCGCCCGTGGTGTTGGCCAAAAACCTTGCCACAGAAGTGATGACATATTGTGATGCGCTGGTCTGCTGCTCTGGTACTGTAACCCTTGAGGCGGCAGTTGTAGGCACACCCATGATCATCGTATACCGAGGGTCGAAGATCATGGAGTTTGAATATAAAGCTCGAGGTCTACATCGTAAGATCGCGCACATCGGGCTGCCAAACATTGTGCTAAATCGCCGTGCCGTGCCTGAACTAATACAAGAACAAGCCTCTGCACAGGCAATAGCGCAGCACATCAGCACTCTTCTGCGCGACATTACTGTGCGCCAGGCCATGAAAAATGACTTTAAGGAGATCAGAAAACTGCTAGGAGCACCAGGGGCAAGTGATAGAGCTGCCGCAGCAATCATCAATCTCGTTAACAACAAGAGACCGTCAGCTTAATGACAACTACGCCAAATACACAGGCAGCAGCCCCTGCTCACTCGCATATTCCGTTAGAGGACACTCAACGGCGCCTGTTAGCCTATCTGCGTCCGTACCGTAAAATCCTGGTAGCGGGCCTCGCATGTGCGGCTGCGACCTCCGCAATAGATGCGAGCATTGCACTGTTCATTAAAGAGGTCATTAACTCAATGACCGACGGCAAGGTTGGTCACCTCAATTTCATGTGCGGTATGGTGCTGGTAGTATTCATCATCAAAGGGCTGTTTTCTTTCGGGCAAAGCTACTTTCTCTCGCTCACAGCCAACAGCATGGTTACACGCATGCGCGATGAGATATTCTCTCACCTGCACTCCCTCTCGCTTTCGTTCTTTAACCAGCGGCGCACCGGCGCTATCATATCCGTTTTAACCAATGACGTCCCTGTGGTTCAAAATGCCGCAATGAACCTCAGGCAAATGATTTCGGCGCCACTTACCATCATCGTTAGCCTCGTTATGCTTTTTCACTTTAGTTGGCGGCTCACGCTTCTCTCTATTATATTCATTCCATTTATGGCGGTAGCCATCCAAAGGATCAGTCGGCGGATCCGTAGTATTTCCAGGTCTGTACAAGGAAAGCTTGCAGACGTTACAAACATCATTGAGGAGACCGTTGCCGGCGCGCGGGTGGTCAAGTCGTTTGCAGCCGAAAACCACGAGATAGAGAGGTTCCGGCTTGAAAACCAGGAGACACTGCAAACTGTAATGAACGGTGTGCGCAAGAGTGCACAATTACGGCCCGTTACAGAGTTTATTGGTGCATTCGGCATCGCGCTGGTTATGTTCGTAGGCGGTAACATCGTTGCACACACCATTCACGTCCAGCACTTACACGTTGCGCAGTTCCAGGCCCTTCACCCCGGTATTAAGGTTCCCGATGCAGTGCGCCTCTATGTTATGCCAGGTGGTCTTACCGTTGGCGCTCTCACTGCGTTCCTGTTCCTACTCGATAACCTCTCGCGCGCGGCCAGCAACGTGGCGGGAATTATATCGTCGCGGGCTCAGGCACTCGCCGCAGCCAGCCGGATATTCGATGAACTCTTAGACGTAGAGCCTGAAGTTAAAGAGATTCCTAATGCACCGGAGATACCCACCATCGCTGGGAAAGTTGCATTTGATCATGTCTCGTTCCAATACAGCGAATCTGGCCCGCTGGTGCTTGAGGACGTTACATTTGAAATTTGTCCTGGCGAAGTAGTAGCAATTGTTGGTAGGAGTGGTGCAGGTAAAAGTACGCTTTCTGACCTGGTCCCGCGGTTCTATGACCCAACAAATGGCCGCGTGCTGGTAGATGACATTGATGTTCGGTCGGTTAAGGCCGAGTCGCTTAGAAAACAGATTGGCATCGTTCCACAGGAAACATGGCTGTTTGCAGGAACCCTGCGGGACAATGTTGCATACGGCAACCGCAGCGCAACAGATGAACAGATTTGGGAGGCATTGCGGCAGGCGAATGCATCCTTTGTAGAAAGCTTTGAAGAGAAACTCGACACAATTGTGGGAGATCGCGGTATTCGGTTGAGTGGAGGCGAAAAACAGCGCATTGCAATTGCACGAGCCATTCTCATGAATCCGCGTATTTTAATTCTAGACGAAGCGACTTCATCACTTGATGCATCCTCGGAGGCGCTTGTCCAGGAGGCTCTGGACCACCTTATGCAGGGCCGAACCACGCTGGTGATTGCGCACCGTCTTTCTACCATTGTAAACGCTCATCGCATACTTGCAATGCAAGCCGGACGAATTGTGGAAATGGGCTCGCACAAGGAGCTCATTCAGGCAGGCGGGTACTACGCACAGCTCTATGAAACACAGCTAAGCGGCTTCGAATGAGCGACGATACTACGCCCGACGAAATTACCAAGTCACCGGATGAATCCGCAGATACTGCACGGCGCCTTGCGCGCCAGCGAAGGATGGCAGTTGGAATCGCTTTCCTGGTAAAGATGATCTTTGCCACGTTGCGCCTAAAGCTCGAAAACATGGAGGGGTTGGTCCCTGGGGGCCGCGGCGCTATCCTGGTTACCTGGCATGGACGCACGCTCATTCCTGCAGCGCTTTTGCGCAATCGAAGCTATTGGGCACTCGTTTCGCTATCCCGAGACGGGGACCTGCAGACAGAGATATTCCAGCGATTTGGGTACCAGATTGTGCGAGGCTCAACTGGAAGAGGCGGCGTGCGCGGGGCATTGCAGATGGCGCGCAAAGTGAGAGAGGGCGGCGTGCTATCATTCACGCCCGATGGACCGCGTGGCCCATCGCACAAGGTACAAGCCGGCGTAATTCTTATGGCTCAAAAGTCTGGCGCACCTATCATCCCCGTGGGTATTAGTGCATCCTGGCGGTACCTGGTACGTAGCTGGGACTCCTATATGGTACCGCTGCCATTCGCACGGGCCTGGTTTATCGTGGGAGAACCCATTTTTGTGCCCGCCGACCTCACAGAAGGTGAACGCGAGGCTATTGCAACACGACTCGAACTTGCGGTAAATTGCGTTGAGCGGGAAGCAGAGCGACGTTGTGGGCATCTTGATTACCAGTGGCGAACAGAGTAGAATCATCAATATGCAATTGATGTACGTGAAATACAACCTCGGCCTAGCGGTTCTGTCGCCTGCACTCGCTTTGTACCTGGCAAAACGGTACATAAACGGCAAATCACGGCCGGGTTGGCGTGAGCGTTGGGGCCATATTCCAACCAATATTGCAACTGACTTGCGGCCCACTGTTTGGGTACATGGCGCCTCCGCCGGTGAGGTCGTGGCCGCCATCCCAGTGATGCGCGAACTAAAATTGCAACTGCCTGGGTGGCGGATTCTGCTTTCAGTGATAACTCCTGCAGGTTTTGAAATGGCCAAGAAGCAGGCTGACGGTGTTGCAGATGATGTCTTTTACCTCCCCTTTGATTTCCCATGGGTCGTTCACTCTGTGGTGTCAAAAATCCACCCAAGGTTATTCGTGACGCTTGAAAGTGAGCTCTGGCCCAATCTGCTTCACGCACTACGAGCCGCTGGTGCCCGCACTGCTTTGGTCAACGGCCGCAAATCTGTCCGTAGTTTTCACCGGGCCAAACAGTATGCCGCCGGATTGTATCGATGGATGATCGGCAACTTGGATCTAATGCTTATGCAGTCTGCTGCCGACGCGGAACGAATGACGCAGCTGGGTGAGCCGGTGCCGACGGCACAAAAGTGTATCGTAACCGGTAATTCCAAGCTTGATCAAGCACTTCCGCCGCTCGAAGCTGGAACGTCCCAAGAATTACGGGCTGCGCTGCACCTCCCCTCCGCTGGCCCAGTGTGGGTAGTAGGTAGTACACGAAGCAGTCAGGAGGAGGCCCTCGTCATCAGGGTTTACGCAAAGCTGGCGGCCCAGCGCTGCGACATTGCCATGGTATTGGCCCCGCGCCAATTGGAGCGCGCACCTCACATCGTGAAGCAGCTTAACGACGCCGGAATTCGCGCGAATCTTAAATCGCAACTAACCCAGGATAGCGACACCTGCCCTGTGCTCGTGCTTGATACTATGGGTGAATTGGCGAAGGTATACGCTATTGCGGACTTCGCGTTTGTTGGGAATACATTTGCGCCGGTTGTACAAGGTGGTGGACAGAATATCTTGCAGCCAGTGGCCCTCGGTAAGCCTGTCATTATAGGCCCGCTTTATGCAACCGTCAAAAACGAGGCGGCGCTTCTTGCACCAGGCGGTGCGGTTAAGGTTGTGGAGACCGAAGAGCAATTGTACCTAGAGGCACTGACGCTCATGAATGATCCCGACGAATGTAGACTGAAGGGCGAGGCGGGTCGTCGGGTACTTGAGGCACAACGGGGAGTTGCACGTCGCTGCGCGGCTCTACTGGTAAACCTTACCGAAAGCCCTGTTCAATGACGGCAACCCCCTCTACTCCCTCTGTAAGCCTGCAGGAGACCCTAATTGCAATTTTAAAGGGTCAACCAGGCTTCCTACCGTCACTCCTTCGTCTTGCACTCACACCACTCGCAGCCCTATACTCCGCCGGACTCTGGCTCTATTTACTTCCTTTCGGCCTGGGAATACGCCACAAAACGAAGCTCACATGCCCGGTAATAAGTATTGGCAACCTTACTACGGGCGGAACGGGAAAGACGCCAACAACTGCAGCCCTCTGCCGAATGCTTACGGATAGGGGCATGTCTACAGTAATCCTTAGCCGCGGCTACGGAGGTGCTAATGAACACGGTTGCGCGATTGCTTCTGATGGACATAGGGTACGTTTAACCGCGCAGATGGCAGGTGACGAAGCCTGTATGCTTGCACACATGTTACCCACAATCCCTGTTCTTGTTGGTAAGGACCGTCGGCAGTCAGGAGCACGTGCAGAAGCCGAGTTTCGACCGGATGTAATTGTAATGGATGACGGAATGCAGTATTGGCAACTGCACCGCAATGTTGAGATCGTACTGCTGGATGCCATTGAGCCGTTTGACAACGGTTACACACTTCCCCGAGGATTGCTGCGTGAACCGGCCCCACACCTTCGGCGTGCCACCGTCATCCTGGTGACGCGGTCACACGTGGCAGATCGTAAAACCCTGGATCAAACGATGGCCAAAATCAGGTCACTGGCGCCAGGCAAGCCGGTATACACTGCTGACCTTATTCCGCATGCGCTTCGGCAGGTTGAACCGCCCCAACTGTTGGATATCCATAGTCTTCGCGGACGGCGCGTGGCATGCCTGAGTGCAATTGGTAATCCTTCCTCTTTTGAGTCCATGCTTGGTGATCTCGGTGCCATAGTCTGTTCAACAATGCGATTACCGGATCATTCGCAGCCTAGCGCAGAAGAGTTAGACGCACTGTTTCGCCGCGCCGAGGAGGCAAATGCATCTGCTATAGTCACCACCGAAAAAGACGCGATTAAGCTGGATGGCAGGAGTTATTCACTGCCAATAGTCGTTCTACAAGTGACCATGCACATAGATAGTGCAGAGAAATTTCTCAACTCCATTTTGGAGGCACTATGACCGAGACCGCACGACAATCCAATACGGTTCCACTCAGAAAAAGACTTGAGCGTGGTGCTGGTCGTCTTGCGCTTGCAATAGTCCTTAAACCCGTGCGCGCAATGTCTTTTAGCAGTGCACAACGGACTGGCAGAGTGCTGGGAGCGTTGCTCTACCACCTGCTGGGCAGGTACCGACGCGTTGCTCACAAAAACCTTGCCCTGGTCTATGGCGATGTGATGTCTCCACGTGACCGAACAAAAATCGCGAAAGACGTTTTCGTCCATTTTGGACAGGCCGTTTGCGAATTCCTGATGCTTCCGGAGATGCCGCCTGAGGAGCTGGCAGCACGGGTAGAAGCTCACGGTGCAGAACATCTCGCCGCTGCGAAAACGGCTGGCAAAGGTATTCTCGTTGTTTCGGGGCATTTTGGAAACTTCGAGGTGCTTGCGCCATGGCTTCAACTACAAGGTTACGCTGTTAATGTGGTTGCGCGCAAGGCAAACGACCCACGCATCGATGAAATGCTGCAGGGCACACGAGCGCAAAGCGGTGCTACGGTTCACCTGCGCGGTAGCAGTGGTCGCTCTGTGCTACAATGTCTCAAACGTGGTGAGGTATTGGCGCTTCTATTTGATCAGAATGCAGGCGACGTGTTTGTTCCATTTTTCGGAATGCAAACAGGTACTACAAATGGCCCGGCACGCATTCATCTTCATACTGGTGCGCCAATCGTTTTTATGTGGTGCATCAGCAAGCCAGATGGTGGATTCAGACTGGAGATAGAGGAACCTGTCGTGTTTCCTCCAACTCAGGATCGTGCAGCGGATGAAATGGCCGTTACCACCCTGTTAAATGCGCGGCTAGAAGCGAAAATCAAACAATACCCATCGCAGTGGCTGTGGCTGCACGATAGGTGGCGGAACTCACCGCACGTGTTTCAAAACAAAGACCAGCATTGAAAATACTTAGTCAACAACAGATAGCCGGAATAGACCGCATCCTTGTAATTAAGATGAGTGCAATGGGTGATATAGCAATGTCTATTCCCGCAGTGGCGGCCATAAAAGCTGCCATGCCTCATGTGAGGATAGCCTGGGTGGTTCGCAAAGGGGTCTCTGACCTGCTTGTAGGCAACCCGAGCATTGACAAACTTGTCGTCGCCCCCCGTGGCCTCGCGGCGCTAAGAGCCGTGGGTCCAGAAATTCGCCGCTTTCATCCTAACATCGTGTTGGATATGCAAGGCCTTTCGGTTAGTGCATTGCTTGGCCTCTACTCGGGTGCTAGATTACGGTACACGTGGGAAACAAGTCGTGAGATTAGCGGCTTCATTTCCAGGGCGGTCATACCTACCCCGCAAGATGTGAATGCTGTGGAATGCCTGCTGAATTTTGCTCGGTTATTGGGTGTGACAGAGCTGCCCGCATCCGCCCCGGAGTATCTCACAAATGACCCCGAACTGAATGCTTACGCAACGAGCCTGCTTAGTGATGTTCACTCCCCCATCGTGGGTATGCACATTGGCGCCTCTATAGCAAACAAAACCTGGCCGGCTGAGCGGTGGGTGCAGCTAATCAAACTGCTAACCAACGCCGGCATTCAACCTGTCCTCTTCGGTGCAAATGCTGAACGCGCAGCGGAGGAAAAGATTCTTGCGGCGGTGGGCTCACAGGTTCTTTCCCTGGTAGGTAAAACCTCGCCGCGGCAGCTGGCAGCCACCATTTCCAGGTGCGCGGTATTCGTAGGAGGTGACACCGGCGCAACTCATATAGCCGCCCTGGTGAGAACGCCAGTTGTAGCCCTCATGGGCCCAACTCCGCCTGCAAAGGTAGCTCCCTACGGCACTAACAACGATGTCATCTCGCTTAACCTGCCATGCAGTCCCTGTTTCAGGCATCCCACCTGCAACGGCCGCTATATGTGCATGGGCGACATTGAGGCACAACGCGTCTTCAATGCATGTACTTCTAAATTGGTTGCAGCACTATGAACCTGCCCCCTGCTGAAGGACAGTACCATTGAAAGTACTGCATATCATTACACCCCGGCACCTGGGAGGTGCAGAGCTGCTCGCCATGCGCATCATGCGGGAACACTCCACAATGGGTGTGAAGAGTAGGCTCATTACGAAACCGCATTCAAAGGTCGAAGCCGCGGCTCGCGACATGGGTCTCGATGTTTCAAACCTGCCGATAGGTGGCAAGATTAACCTCCCTGCGGTTGGCCGCCTGCTGAAGGAGATGCACTTATTTCAGCCGGATATTGTCTGCACGCACCTTTCAACAGCATCCCTGTGGGGAGGAATCGCCGCGCGAATTGCAAAAGTACCCTGTGTGGCTATCGTGCACGGGTTCAATTCACCTGGCCCCTATCGGTTCGCTAACATTCTTGTATCGGTTTCACAGGCCGTTGCCGACTCTCTTGAGAAAAAGGGAGTACCCACCTCCAGACTACGTGTTATTCACAATGGAATTGACCCACGCCCCTACAGCACAGCCTCTCCCGCTGAATTTGGTGTGCCGCACGGATGCTACTGTGTAGGCACTGTGGCTCACCTTTCCGCAAAAAAGGGCTACCGAGAACTGTTGAAGACCGCAGCGCTGCTTCCAGATACTCATTTTGCATTCGTAGGCGAAGGTCCTTTGCGGGCAGAGATAGAGCAGGCCGCGGAGGCACCGTCGACTGCCGGGCGTATCCATCTCCTGGGATTTCGCACCGACATCCCTGACCTGATGGCTCGCTTCGACGTAATGTGCCTCCCCTCCTGGGAGGAACCCTTTGGCCTCGTGGTTCTAGAGGCGATGGCTGCAGCGAAACCGGTTGTTGCATTTGCATCCGGCGGTCTGCCGGAGATCATTGTTCATGGACGAACAGGACTACTCGCGGCACCGGGTGACGTGAACGGTCTTGCGGCTCACCTCAAGGTTCTAGGCGACGACCCTTTGTTGCGTGCCGAAATGGGCCAGGCCGGACTAGAGCGCGTGCAGAGCTTTACCCTGGCAGAGACCAGCAGTAAATGGTACGAAATATTTCGAGATACAATTCAGACTAGACGCAGCTAAGCCCTTAGCGGTATGAGGTGCCATTGGCAGCTTCGAGTACTCGCAACAGGCCGATGCAAGGAAGAGATACGAGAATGAAGGTGATGGAGATTGTCTCCGGTATAGATGTGAATGGCGCTATTATGCATGCGCTGCTACTCACAAAGGAGATGGCCCGAAATGGTCACCAGGTTACTATGGTATGCCGCCGCGGATCCTGGATTGGGCGCGAGTTAGCGGCAACCAGTAACGTGAAAGTTCACGAGTGTAACCTGAATAGGTGGCCATTAACTGAACTTAATGAGGTAGCACGCATCATCAGGACAGAGCAGATCGAAATCATACACACCCACATGACCAGAGCTCATAATTTTGGTGTATTCCTGAGTCACCTTACCCACGTACCTTGCGTCGCGACAGCGCAGTCACACAAGATACACCCGCACTGGCAGTTTGCAAGTCATATTATTGCTGTATCCGGGGTAACACGAAGATACCATCAAACCCACAACCTAATTCCACGAAGAAAAATGGACATGGTGTACAACTTTGTCGACAGTTCGCGTTTTAACGTTCCTGTAGACACGCGCGAAGAGGTGCGGGCAGAGCTCAATGTTACCTCTAACCAGCGTCTGGTGGGCGTGATCAGTGACTTTCTTCCCAGAAAGGGGCAGTTGTACCTCGTTCGTGCTTTGCCGGATATAGTGAAGTTTGCGCCAGACACAATAGTTGCCTTCGCCGGTCACGTGAGAAAGCCCGATTATTATGAGCGGGTTCGCCACGAAGCAGTGCGCCTAGGTGTAATGGACCACATCCTATGGCTAGGCTACCGCAGCGACGTGCCTCGCCTTCTAGCAGCATTAGACGTATATGTCCTGCCATCGCTAGACGAAATGTTTCCTGTAGCGGTTTTAGAGGCAATGGCGGCAGGGTGCGCATGCGTGGCCTCTGCCGTTGGCGGCACACCAGAATGTAACGCAGAACCTGGTTCGCTCGTTCTGGTGCCGCCAGCAGATCCTGAAGCATTAAAAACAGCCATAATCAACATGCTTGGGGACGAGGAAAAACGCCTGACTTTACGAGCTGCAGCAAGAAATACCATCGAGAATCATTTTACAGTAGAGCGTCTTACGCCGGCAATCCTTGATGTGCTTGCAAGAGTGGCGCAGTCGAAGAGGCGCCACGTTCGTGAAGGCGCCTAACGCCAGGGTATGCTGCCCCCTCTACCGCAGAGCGGTCGCACCACCAGCAGATAACTGCATTTCATTCCTCATTGGACGCCGGACAGCTGCTACGCAACTACGGTATCTTTCTTCGCAGGGACGTAAATGCCGCTGCTTGGCCCCGCAACTAAATGGATATGGTGTACAATTTTGTTAACGGGTAGGAGCCGTTGCGCTGTGCCATGTATCACGTACCGTTAATCTCAATAGTCCCAGCGTGCCCGGATCGTTGTTGGTGGCACTGTGAGTCAATTGTACCAAATGGGAAGTAATCCAGGAGGCGCAAAAACCGATTGACCTACAGTTTTAGAGCAACTAGTGATCAGTGCCTTACTCCACGGTTTTGGGTACCGATCCGGCGACAACACGGTGCAGGTTTAAGGCTTGTACGCCCGTCTACTCAATCGCAAGCAAATAAATAACGCAGACTAAAACCGACTACATGATGAAGGAGCGGTATGGCATCAAATATTTCGGTGGCACACGCAGGAGCCATTTCAATAGGCGCACCAGGAAACCCTCTGCTACTAATTGCGGGGCCGTGTGTCATTGAGAGCCACGAACTTTGCAGAACGGTAGCACGAGAGGTACAGCAAGTTACTTCAGAACTAGGCATCTCCTTTGTGTTCAAGGCCAGCTTCGACAAAGCCAACCGTACCAGTTCCAGGTCGTTTAGAGGCAATGGCATTGAACAAGGGTTAGAGATACTGCACGCTATTAAAGACGAGTTTAAGGTTCCTGTTCTTACGGACGTGCATGAGAGTTGGCAGTGCAGTCGTGCTGCCGAGGTGGTGGATATCCTGCAAATTCCCGCGTTCTTGTCGCGCCAAACCGACCTTTTGCTTGCGGCAGCCGCCACAAACCGGTGTGTGAATATAAAAAAGGGCCAGTTCCTAGCTCCCTGGGATATGAAGAATGCCGTAGAAAAGATGACCGAAGCGGGTTGTAACAACCTGCTCCTAACGGAACGTGGGGTCTCCTTTGGGTACAACACGCTCATAGTGGATATGACATCGCTTCCGCAGATGAGGCAGTTCGGCCACCCTGTTATATTCGACGGTACCCATAGCCTCCAACTTCCTGGTGGCGCGGGTACCTCCTCCGGGGGGAGGCGCGAGTTTATACCCCACCTCACCAGAGCAGCAGCAGCGGTAGGAATTGATGGCCTCTTTCTTGAGGTACACCCGGAACCAGAAAAGGGCCTTTCCGATGCAGCCACTATGCTGCCGCTAGGGGAACTCCGCGCAGTACTGCAATCTGCCCTAGCCATCCACAACATTGCTCAATCTAGCTAGACAGGGTTATCTACATTGTCTCAAAAATCCGCACTAATCACAGGCATCACTGGTCAGGACGGTTCCTACCTTGCAGAGTTCCTACTTGCCAAAGGTTATCAGGTGTTTGGCGCTGTTCGACGCTCCAGCACTGAGAATTTCGAGCGAATTGGGCACCTACAGGACAAGATCACTTTAATTCAGGCAGACTTGCTAGACCAATTTTCACTAATCGACGCAGTAAAAGTATCCAAGCCCTCTGAGGTATACAATCTGGCAGCACAGTCCTTTGTACCAACAAGTTGGAACCAACCCGTACTGACAGGCGAGTTCACCGCATTGGGCGTCACCAGGATCTTAGAAGCGATCAGGTTGATCGACCCATCCATTCGCTTCTATCAGGCTTCGTCCTCGGAGATGTTTGGGAAAGTGCGCGAAACCCCGCAATCCGAACAGACGCCCTTCTACCCTCGCAGTCCTTACGGGGTCGCAAAGGTCTATGGCCATTACATTACCGTCAACTACCGTGAAAGCTACAACCTATTCGCATGTTCTGGCATCTTGTTTAACCACGAGTCGCCAAGGCGCGGGCTGGAATTCGTAACCCGCAAAGTTACTTCGGCAGTGGCGCAAATAAAGCTAGGTATGACGAATGAATTAAGGATGGGCAACCTGGAGGCACAACGCGATTGGGGCTTTGCGGGCGACTATGTTCAGGCAATGTGGCTGATGCTGCAACAGGACAAACCAGCCGACTACGTAGTTGCAACGGGCGAAACGCACACTGTGCGCGAACTAGTGGAGGTTGCATTCAGTCATGTTGGTCTTGACTACAAGGACTTTGTTCGCGAGGACTCCGCATTCTTTCGCCCAGCAGAAGTGGACCTGCTAGTTGGTGACCCATCTCTTGCTGCGCAACAGCTTGGCTGGAAACCGACGGTGGACTTTAAAGACCTCGTTACAATGATGGTGGATGCAGACATCAGGCGCTGGACGGAGCATCGGCGCAACCTGGGTGGGTAAACATAGCACATGGACGCACCGCGAATACTTATCACTGGCGCCTCTGGTTTTGTAGGACAGCACCTCGTGGCGGCACTTCTGCAGGAACAACCCAGCAGCCAGCTTCTATGTGTTGATCGCCAGCCAGGATCACTCTTTCCTAATACCCCTGCAGTACTTCACATTAATGCAGACCTCAGTCACAAAGACGAGGTTGCGGCATTAGTTGCGTCGCACAGGCCCACGCAAATCATTCATCTCGCCGCTGCTTCAGCCGGTGCCGGAACCGATAGGGATTACATTTTCGCGATTAATGTAGAGGGTACTCGAGCCGTTCTAGATGCCGCTGCAGATTTAAAGCCCTTCCCGCGGGTGGTTTTCGTAAGCACTGGATACGTATACGGCGACCGAGAGGGTACTGGCCCCGCGCTGGAAACCTCGCCGCTCGGCCCGCTCTGGAGGTTTGGTGCCTACACCGACAGCAAAATTGAAGCAGAAAATTGCGCTCGAAACTACCCTGCGTTCACTACTATTGCACGTCCCTTTACGCACATTGGACCAGGGCAGGCATCCACGTTCGCTGTTTCAAGTTTCGCACGGCAAATCGCCCAGATCGAGGCTGGTAAGCTGCCACCTACCATAAAAGTCGGCAATCTAGCGGCACGGCGAGACATACTAGACGTTCGGGATGTCGTTAAGGCATACACGCTCCTTTTATCGCGCGGCCGACCTGGTGAAGCGTACAACATTGCATCTAATCATCCTCACTCTACACAGTTTCTGCTGCAAAGCCTTGTCGCCATGTCAACAGTTCCGGTCTCCATTGAGGTTGACCCCGCACGTCTAAGACCTGCAGATATTCAGTGTTCGACCGGTGACGCCGCAAAGATTCTTACGGAGACCGGTTGGAGACCGCAGATTCCGCTGGAACAGACCCTCGCGGACACGTTAAACCATTGGCGTCAATTTGAAGGGGCCGCGTGATGCAATTGGAA
Organism: bacterium; assembly: GCA_021777995.1. Lineage (GTDB taxonomy): Bacteria > Armatimonadota > Chthonomonadetes > Chthonomonadales > Chthonomonadaceae > JAJZFK01. The sequence continues at coordinate 25,482 of JAJYCW010000021.1, read as the reverse complement.
TTTGATGAGCTGGCATTTGGAGCAGAGGTGCTCATGGTGGAGTCGCAGGCAATAGCGCGTGCGGCACAACGCTTAACCGATAGCTTTCGGGAAGCAATCTGCCTGATGAACGACTGTAGGGGCAGAATTATTACCACAGGCGTGGGTAAATCCGGTATCGCAGCGCGCAAGCTCGCTGCAACGCTCTCCTCTACCGGTTGTCCCGCCTTCTTTTTACATCCCGCTGAGGCAATGCATGGCGACTTAGGTATTGTTCAACAAGGGGATGTAGTCATTGCAATGAGCCACAGCGGCGAAAGCACCGAGCTTAACGACCTTTTGCCCTACCTTACCCAACGGGCACCCATTATTGCTTTGGTAGGAAATTCTGCTTCTACCCTGGCACAGCGCTCCCAAGTGGTAATAGACGCATCCGTGGAGCGCGAAGCCTGCCCCTTGCTGCTCGCACCCACGGCAAGTGTCGTGGTAGCAATTGCCTTGGGGGACGCGCTGGCGATGACCCTACAAAAACTTCGAGGACGCACAGCAGAAGATTATGCTGCCAATCACCCTGGCGGTCGTCTTGGCCGAAGGTTGATTCTGCGCGTCGCCGATGTTGTGGATTCGCAAGATTTCAACAGCGCGACCGTGACGCCGGATTCATCATTTACCGATGTGGTCTTTGCGCTCACCGCCGGCCATTTTGGGGCAGTAGCGGTACTCAATCCGGAGGGTACGCTTGCAGGGATCATAGCAGAGGCCGATATGCGGCGCGCTCTGATGGAAGGTCTAACAAGCGGGTTCGCTCAGCGCGCCCGCGACTTTATGAACGCGGTACCTGCTGTAACGGCGCTACCAGAAGAGCTAGCATATACCGTGTTACAGCGAATGACAGAACGGGAGAGGCCTGTATCCGTTGCACCGGTGCTGGACGAAGCGATGAAGTTTAGGGGCTTTATTCGTGTAAACGACCTCGTTCGTGCCGGGCTTTAGTGCGAGGAACCTCCCGAATTCTCTTCACGTTTTGCACGCTGCCAAAGGCCTTCCAGTTCTTCTTGGGAACAATCGCTCAGCACTTTCCCCTCTGCATCAACGAACCCTTCCATCGCGCGAAAGCGCGATTCAAAACGCTTTAACATTGCTCGCAACAGGTCCTCGGCATCTAGTTCAAGATGACGTGCGACCTGAACGAGCGTGAACAAAAGATCCGCGATCTCTCTTCCTGCGGCCTCACGGTCTATCGTTGTGCGCTGCACCTCCGCACGCAGTTCTGCAAGCTCTTCGCTCACCTTCGCCATTACGCCAGCTAGATCCGGCCAGTCAAATCCTACCTTAACGGCTTTGCGGCTTATCTCTGTGGCTCGCACCAGTGCGGGCATTGAGACTGGTACGCCGTCTAGTGCTGACTTGCGTCGTACTGCGGAAAGGTCTGCTTTTTCTTCGCGTTTGATCTTTTCCCAATTAACCAGCACAGCGGCGCTGTCCGCAGCATCAACGTCCCCAAACACGTGTGGATGCCTGCGTATAAGCTTTGTAGTGATACCATTGACGACGTCGTCAATGGTGAACACCCCTTCTTCTGCAGCAAGTTGGGCATGAAATACAGACTGAAGAAGTGCATCTCCCAACTCCTCGCACAAGCCCTCGGGATCATCTGAGTCGATTGCATCAATGACCTCGTAAATCTCTTCCACCAGATAACGTTTGAGGCTCTCATGGGTCTGTTCCCTATCCCACGGGCAGCCATCCGCAGCTCGTAAACGCGCCATAATACCAGTAAGCGCGCTAAAATCGCGCGGCCTTAATTCCGGCGGCAGCGCAGGTACGTACAAGGATGATAGGTGATCGGTAGCCTCCCTATCTAACCGGTGAAGCTGGATCCAGCGAACGGTTTCCTCACCAGTGCCCGCGGCATGAACAAGTGCAACCTGCCAATCCTCGGGATAGTCCCTCATAAGCGCCAGCTTCGCCATAGAGGCGATATCCCGATCGTAAACCTGAAACAGAATAAGCGGTCGATCGGTTGATAGCCTTGATGACGCCGGATAACCATTAGCATCTACTGTATCTAACTGATGAAGCGATAGAGCGTCGCGTACATCATAGCCAGTCGACGCAGCGACTTTCACGGCTGCAAGAACAGGTGAGACAAAATCGGCGCAAGGGATTATGCGCGTTGGTATCCCTCGTTCGTCGGCCACTTTCAAAATTAGCCTTGCCGTCTCTTCACCAGTCGTAACACTTCCGGGCACAACATAGGTAACCGGCAGGGCTAAGGCAGTATCCGTTACTAGCCCTGCAATCTGTTGATAAAGGCTTGCGAAATCTGGAGCCACATCATAAAGGTGATCAAAGGTCTCAAAAGACAGACCTTGCTCTTTAAGCTCCTGCGCCGCGGGATGGTGTACAGTGCGAAATAGGAGTTTGCCTCTGCCAGATGCATGCAAACGAGAGGCATCTCGCAGGGCAGTTTCTGCCCTGCGAGTAAGGTCCATCAAGCCGCCTGGTCCCAAACCAACCAGTTCTATCACGGTAGAGCCGGCAGGTTAGAGCCGCCCGAAGGCGTGGTGGTCGGCGCCGACGGCGCAGCGGCTGGAGGCGTTGATCCACTAGGCGCCGCTGAAGGTGCCGACTGTGGAGCGGCAGGAATACCTGTTACTGAAGAGGGTGGTACCGCTAAAAGGTAGCGTGACACGGTAGCCGCAAGACCTGTGGGATATATCACGACTTTCTGGTTTTTAAGGTACGTGTTTAACAGCTGAAAAGTATGCGGTTGGTAATCTGGGAATTTCTGGTGTAACAGCTGTAAACGTATAAGCGGTGACACGTCCGCCAACGACAAGGTATGAGCGGGCATAGTCCTTGTTAACTGGGCAACAATAGCGAATGTTTGGCCACCCGGAGCTTTGTATTGAACAGGAGCAGAAACAAACTGTAACGGTGTGAGCTTTGTGACTGCCTTGTACAACGGAGCAATTGTCTTCAGTTGAGCATCTGAAAGAATTTGCTCGTGCCCGTCGAGTGGAGGACTCGCTGGAATATTATACTTCTGCATCACAGCGGGAAAATTGCCCGTAGCCTTAACCTCATTCAGTACCTGTATGCCAAGTGTGCTATTGGGCACGGTTACCATGCGCAGGCCGTACAGCGTGGGAAGCTTAAATGCGTTAATGTTCTGATTGTAAAACTGCTGGATCTCGGCAGGTGTGATAGAGGCATTGTCCGAACCGATACCTGTAATCTCTAGCTGCATTTTTATCGTTCGGCGTATATTCGCCTCTGAAACCAGGCCGACCCTGATGGCCTTATCCAGTGATGGATTCATCTCTTTTTGAACATTAAGCAACTGATCGATATCACTGTCTGAGATCATCACTTTCTTCTGGGCGGCCAAATTAGCGAGAGCCGTCTCGCGAATCATGTCGATGAGTGCCACAGAACCTGCAGTGAGAGAGGGATCATTTTGAAATCCCGCAAGGGTTTCAACTTGTGTAAAATCAGCGGGAGTAATTGATTCAAGGCGTTTGAGGTAGGCGCTTTCAGTAAATGATGTACTTCCAAGCTGGGCCACTACTTTCTTGCCCTGACACCCAGATAATGCGCATAAAGACAGCAGCATCCCCGGCACGACACATGCCGCAGCCTTGCTGCGTATATTCGAAATCAAGACGATCGGTTCTCCTTCGGAGACAAAAAATATAATTTGCTACAAACTGCAGATATTATACCGAACTAGTTGAAGATGTTGAAACTGCGCCCAGCAAGTCTGGCAATTTAACCTGTCACGACCTTAACAATCCCACAACAGTCTCCACTTCCCCTTCCGACACACCTAAAGAACGTGCGATATCCGCAGAGGATTCGCCCTGCATTGCAAGGCGCAGTATGGCCTCGCGACGTGACATGGGATTTGCCGAACTTCTGTTGACCGATGCGCCCTCCTGGTCGACAGCAACTACTCGTCCATCTTGCTCGGATGGCGCGAGGAAGTCGTCATCCTGCTGGTGGATTGGATTGCTAGTGCTAATCTCCGGTTGTACAGTTACGCGATGCACTGCGGCAAGCGCCGGATCGATTGTCGTGGACGCAACTGGTGTTACGGGTCCACATACACCCTGCATCGAAGCCACATGCATAGCGGCAAGCAGCGTTTCGGCCCTAGAGCACTCATTAGCAACCCTGTCGGCCTCCCGTTCGGCAGTCCGTTCAAGTTCAACTAACAACTGTTTGACTCTATCGTGAAGCGCTTGCACTTCCGTAAGAACCGGTATCTCTGCGGCTTTTGCGTTTAGCTCTGTCTTGGCTTGCTGAAATAGAACCCAACTCACCGCGAGCAGTACTATTTGCAATGCGAGCACTATGTACTGCAGCATTACGTCATTCCTCTCTCACATACGGAAAATAGGATACGGTCGTCACGAGCCCTGTTTCAAACGGATATGTCCAGGTGGGAATCGCCGGAAGCAGAACCAGATTTCGAAGGCGCCAATTTAGTAACAGATGGGTCATCGACCGCAGAGTCGCCCGCATGTTGAAGAATAGACTGTGCCTGAACACTCAGTTCGACGGTGTCTACAACCTCTTCGGGCTCTTCGTCCTGGTGGCTGTCATGATGCCCCGCACCCTTGCGCTGCTGCCGATCATGTGCATGCTGCTCGGTTATGGGACGAATGGAGTTTGGCGGCTGTATAGAGAATATTGGCCGAATCTCAGAACTTCCGTCGATCAATCTGCCCTCCTGCCGGACACTATCCGGATGGGCCCTGTCTCAATGAAATAGTTCAAGATCTCGCTGAAGGTAGCCCTGAAGCCGTATCACTGCCTGAGTATGTAACTGGTACACTCGCGACTCAGAAATGGTGAGAGTCTTCCCTATTTCCTTAAAGGTTAGGCCTTCGTAGTAATAGAGCGCAATAACCATTCGTTCGCGCTCTGGCAGTCTTTCCACCGCTTTACCGAGCATTCGCTTTCGTTCATGTAGCTCGGCCTCTAGAGAAGGGGGTGCGTTGTCATCACTCAGCACATCGGAGAGGTGTAGTTTCTCACCGGCATCGCTGCCAACCAGGATGTCTTCCAGAGATAGCAAAGAGGTGCGTCCGGTTTCTACCAGCATTTTTTGGTAGTCCTCGGGAGGCACACCCAATTCTAAAGCCATCTCATCATCAGTACCTGGCCGACCTAATCTTGTCTCTACCGTGTTGTAGGTGCGCTCAAGAAGCTTCACCCGCTCACGAATAGAACGAGGTACCCAGTCGTCCTCGCGCAGCATTTCCAGAATAGCACCACGTATAAGAGCGATAGCATAGGTTTCGAACTTCACCTGGCGCGTAACATCAAACTGATCAACGGCCTTTATCAGCCCCATGATTCCAGCGCTCACAAGGTCGTCTCGCTCGAGGCTGGGCGGCAGATTTGTAATAACACGGCCCGCCGTTATTTTCACCAGGTAGGCGAAGTGTCTTATTAACCAGCTGCGCGCCTCTAAGTCGTTATCTAATTTAAAGCTACGCCACCGGTCAAGAACATCGCCGTTGCTCATATGTTCGTCTCTCCCATTTTGGTATAACCCACAAACGCTATCTACATTATAACGCTGTAATTCGCGTTCGGCACACTAATTTATTTATCAGATGAATCCGTAGCGGATCCCAGTAAGTCTGCTACAGAAGAGCCCGGTACGATCACATCTAACCCAACGCTTCCGTCGCCATGCTCGGCTCCTGCCGAAAGCCCCGTCGCCGCATCTACAACTTCCACCAGCGCAAAACGCAGCACGAGGCCGAATCCCGCGAAGACCAGGAACGCTGCTGCAGATTTGGCCACGCACGTACCAGGTGAGGTACCACTCACCATGGATACAAACGCGACCAGCATTGCGGCTAGCGACCCGAGTATAGTTGGTAATTGCAAAACGAACGATTTCACTGGCAGATCCCCGACTTCTAGATCTTTGCACACGCCAAGGGTTGCAAACGAATTTACGACCTATCACCCGCCGCATTGCGACGTTGAAAGAAGCGGCTCATACGCTGCAGCATATCGGCTAAGCCAGCTCCTCGTATATCGCTCTGGTCTGATGATATAAGTTTACCTGCTATCTTGACTATTGATAGCGCAGCCGCAGAGTTGGGACTGGAAAGCAGGAACGGATACTGCGCCCTAACACATTTGGGAACTGTTTGATCGTTCGGAACGTAGCCTAGCGATTTTAGTTCAATATTGAGAAAGCGCCTGGATATGCTTGTGAGCCTCTCCGCTACTGCCCTGGCCTCTACTTCGTTATTAGCCATATTTACCACCAGTTTCAGGTCAATATCGCTGCTCTGTCGGGAAATGACTTTTATCGTAGCGTAAGCATCGGTTAATGCAGTTGGTTCCGGAGTGGTGACTACTATAACTTCCCTGGCGGCGCTAAGGAAGGCAGCAACATTATCCGACACACCTGCGCCCGTATCAAGCAGAATTATTTCTGCAGCTCTATCCAGATCCACAATCTGCTCTAGAAAGCAGTCACGCCTAGCGCTGTCGAGGTTGGCAAGTTCTGTCATACCACTTGCGCCGGCAAGTACCTTAAGACCTAGCGGGCCAGTAAATATCGTCTCGTCAAGGTTCTTTTCACCACGCATAACGTGCTCAAGCGTGAATGGCGGGTTGATACCTAGTATGACGTGAAGGTTGGCCAACCCAAGGTCTGCGTCTACCACCATCACTCTCTTGCCTGCCTGCACCAAGGCTAATGCCAGATTGGAGGAGAAATTAGTTTTGCCTACCCCACCCTTGCCGCTCGTTACTGCGATGACTCGTGCCTGAGACGACGAGTGACACCTGGTGGTTGGCCGCGAATCGTAAACTACCGCGGCATCCGGCAGTTCAGTTGTTTCCTGCGGTACCGCGGACGCAGCCGTGTTCCCACGGGCTCTGGTCATCAGTGCGCGTAGTCCCTGAGCCTGATCGGGCATAACCTTAGTCTCCTGAAATCAATGTTGAGCGGATGTCTGGTTGTTCATGCGTTAATGGGAGTCTCTAGTCGGCTCCTTCACACATGCATTATTTCTGCTCTTGATCTTATAGTCGGCTAATCGATAGGGCGCTCATCAGGGTAAATTACCGGAAGATAAAAAAAGTGCGAGGAGAGACGACCCCTCCTCGCACTTTCACAACAGATTGTGTCTAGCGGTCACTGGGTGCTAAACGTGATTGAATATTGGGAAGACGACGTCCCTGCGGCATAGTGGTTTGCCTGATCCTCGTTGTTAGTAGATGCCTGAGCGGTAAACCCAGGGGAAACAGCACCGCCTTTTAGGTACTTCACGTGGCCATCGGCAAAGGCAAATATACTGCCTGTACTGTGTCGCCCTGTTGGGTTGGTAGCATCATACAAGTTGCAGTTTGGAGCAGCTATTCCTGGAATGTTGAAACATCCACCATAGCCTCCCATCAAGCCGGTTTCGTAGGTACCAGCATATACGCCCTTAAGGTTAGTATACAGCGTGTTTAGTCCGTCGCCAGAAGCAGAAAACTGCACGGTTGGCACCACTGTGGAATACGGAAGTTCGTTTGGAGTGACGAGGTTCGTGCGTACGCCCCCAATTTCCGCAAGCAATACAATCGACGCGGGGGTACTAAGCGATGCATCCGCATCGCCACCGTAAACTGTGATGTTACTATTCATCAGGTATGAGTCTGGATAGAGCGCGGGCGAATTAGCCGTAGCTGCCAGGGGCTGCGTTGAGTCATCTGGGCAGGTGAACACTTGCGGGCTTTTGGTGTAGGCATAAATTTGTCCCGCCCAGCCCATCCCTACGATGCCATTATTGATCTGGCCGGGAACAGGGATGCTTCCGCACGGGAAGTGCTCGTCGTAGTCCTGCACGTACATCTGGAGGGCAAGGCCAATCTGGTTCTCATTCGATAGGCACGTTGCTTGCCTTGCTTTTTCTCTTGCCTGAGCAAAAACAGGGAATAAAATGGCTGCCAGTATTGCAATGATAGCAATAACGACAAGCAGCTCAATGAGTGTGAAAGCTCCGGATCGCCCAGAGGCTTGTTTCGTTTGCGAGGTGGTCATTCCTGCATCTCTCCTACTTATATATTCGACAATCACCATAGTTCTATACTGCCATAGGGTTCCGGACCAGATAACCTTAATCTGAACCTCCATACCACATGGTTTCTGCACGAACCATTAGTTAGACGCAATCAAGCAGGAGAATTACACTAAAATTGCCAAAAAAACTTAATATGATTTAAATGTATTCCGATAAACCAATTTGTAGCACATCGATTTAATAGAATCGCAATTGTAGAATGCTATTATGGATATTAATGAGCCGCCGGAGGACTGCTAAGCTCTAGACGAACCTTGCCGCAGTTGTGCGAGGGACTGTTGTAACTTACAACGAATGGAGCGACGCCATTGATAACCTTCAGATGCGGATCAATAGGAATGGTAAGGTGAATGGTTGAAGGCAACTCTACCAGAAGCCGATACTGGCCCTCTGTAAGGTCACCAAGGCGAAAGTTACCAGTCTGGTCCGTTACGGTGCCCTCGGAGAGCCATCGCAGTGCAAATGGACCAGGTTGAAATGGACCAAAAATCGGACTGCTGGGACGAACTGCATAGATTTCGCCAATTGCGTTGTGCAATTCAAATGCCAGGCTTACCGGAAGGCCGTTCATACGCCACGGCATCACCCCTACCCGTGCGCCGGTCAGCGGCTTTCCGTTTAACATGAGTGTTCCACTTACGCTACCGGTATGAAACATTGGCCTCTCGCTTTGGCGAGCCGCCATAAAGGATGGCGGCATATCTGCCCGTTTGTACCACTCAAGTGCCTTCTGCTTCTGGCCAAATCGACGATAAAGGTCGCCGATTAATCGACGGCTAAATCTGTCAGGATGACTAAACCTGCGTGAGTCTGCCCATTCGTCCAAAAGCGCTGCATTCGTCTTGCTGGCTGCACAGGTAAAGAACATCGTGAGTACTGCTGGGTTGCATTGGCCGGCGAACGGACCTTGCGCCAGGTCTTCCATCAATACCTCTAGCGCGGCGGAGGTGTTAAAGCGAAGTGCGTAGCAGTCAAACAGGTGTTCCACCGCAGTCCAGGCAAGGGCGGACATATACTTCCGACGCTGCAAAAATGCAGCAGTACGCCTTGTGGACCCCTTGGAGGCATTAAGTCCATCTACCGTGTAGCCATGCAGCAAGAGCGATACTGGCTGACCGTGGGTTCTAAAAACCAACAGTGAATGCGCTGGGGAACTTGCATCTTCCATGAAATGCAGGTGGAGTTTCTGGGCAAGCAATGTGGCCGCTGGGACTCCATCAGGAACCCCGGAGATGGGGTGGTCTGGTCGATATGGGAACAGTACAGCACTGGTCGATCGTGGGGATATATCATATCGTCGCATGAGATGGGAGGGCGTAAACCAGGCGAAATTCAGTCTACACACGCCAATGAGTACAACGGCCGCACAAGCAGCGGTAATGCGTTGTGGTATTCTGCTTCGAGGTGCCAACGTAACTGCCCAACACATTGCAGCCATCCACACACAGCTCAGGATAGCAACGTAGTGACCTGTTATCTCATTGTACAGACGCAGGTTGAATGGCCCAAGTTGTTGAAGACGCAACAGCATAACGGTTAGGCTATTTGGAACGTACATCCTTATAGGAATAAACGACAGCACACCCCATATAACTCCTAACAGCGCACACAAAACCTGTTTGGAAAATTTCACCGAACGAGCGGGATGAATAAGCACATCCATCAGTCCACCCGGGGTTAGGCATAGCCAAAGTATGATGCCCCATGCTGTGAAGCGGAACAACTCTATTGCGGTATCATGCGCGGGATACAAGAATACCCTGCGGGCATCTACTTCCCTGGGGGACATCACGGCGTAAACTACCACTAGCGCCAACATTGTGAATACAATCGCGAGGACTGTTCTCACTGGATTATCAGTCTCGAATGCTCCTTCCAACAAACCACCCTTTCGAGGCAGGTGTAGGCGCAGAGGATGATAGGATGGGTTCAGCACCTGGGAAAGTAGTAGCCAGAGAATTGAAAATACGATGATGGCGAGGAGTACACGAACAGAACCGTGAAGATCACGAAGAGCGATGAGGCGATTAGTGGTCTCCAGGTTCCACGAGAGCAACCGCGGAACAGGCAGTCTGGATGCAACCTGCTGAAATTCAATTCCTTGGGCGGGCTTCAATATGTGCGGTAACAGTGCTGTCGCCAGTATGTTCCAAGCTATGAGCAGTCCTGTAGCTCCACCGGCAACAACTAACATTAGTACGCTTCGCCAATTACAACTCTCTTGCAGAGCTTCTATCGCGTCTGGATTCTCCGCGCTGGAGGCGGAATACAATACATCATTTATGGGAGGATTATCACTAAAGGAGTCCATGTTTCTCCGCGAACTTCATTTCAAGTATTTCGGCGATGTCAGCAAATTCAATCTGATAAAACACAGTTACGTCCGCTTGCATCCTGTCTAAAAGCGGGCGAACAAGAAACTCACCGGCAGCTGCTTGTACTGCTTTGTCCATAGTGCCTCGCCGCTCTACGAACCGGCGCAGCAACCTGTAATCATTTACGGTTAAAACGTCAATATTGTCTGTGAAATTGCCATAGTTTTTCACCGTAAGCGTATCCAATGGTGTGCGTGCTCCGCCGTAGGGCGTTGCGCCACGGTCAATAATTACAACCGTACCAGCGGCCAGGTCCCCAATACGCCTGTTTTTGTCGCTCATCAACATGCAGACGAATGCTGGCAAACCTACGAAATACAAGCCGCCCGCGATTGGAAGGAGGCCCAAATCAGCTAAGCGAAGCAGATTGCGCAGAATGCTACCTAACAACGTGACGGCGGAGCCATCTGTTGTCACGGCGCGAATACCCAACATCCTCTTACCCGGCGTCTGACCAGCCCAAAGCATCTCAAACACCGTCGGATACGAGAAAATGACCAGAAAGATAAGGACTACACACACCGCACTAAGTATACTGCCGACACCCAGCAAGGCGTTACCAGTGACGTACAACACCAGGCCCGCAAGACCGCTAAGTAGGAGCGTCAACACGATTTGTATGAGTAGATCTACAACAAAAGCTGCTAACCTAGTCGTAAAGCCAGCAGTCCGAAAGGTGATTTCTGCGTTTTCTGGGGTTAAAACAGTAAGATAACCAGCCATATGCACTCTCCGGACACTTAAGGTCCAGGTGATCTACGATTACTTTATATTAAGCTCGATGGAATACCCCTATCGGCGCCCTTAGACAGATCGAAACACCATACAATAGGCGGTAGTTTGAACCAGTTGCAAACACGCCCAATGAGCAGGGCATGCTGACCGCCTCTCTGCATTAGCAATTTCACCAGAGGTGGTACCCTGCGGCATATGCCATCCGTTAGCTACCCTGAACTTCTACGCGCAGGCCAATAGAGGCAAGAATATCAGCACAGCGTACGCAGGTTTCCTTGGTACCATGGTACGCAATGGCCCTGCCCAGAACATGTGCCTCGGTCATAATGTGGATGCAACGTCGCACTGGATAGTCGGTGGCCTTTATAAGCTGAAGCACCACTTCATCCGCCGAGTGACAATCACAGTTGTATAGTACGACATGCCACGAACCGCTAGTCGTATTGGCATCTAGTGAAATAATATCCTCAATGATTGAGGGTGAAATCTGCTCGATTGATGTCGCCATATAAAACCTGCACCTACTCCATTAGAGATGAACACCTGCTACATTCTACCACCAGCGTAATGATGGTGCATCCATTATCGCAGTTTAATGGCGCCCTACCTGGACATTTGCGCCGGAGCCTGGTACACATTCTGCACCGATTTCACGCGAAGGTCACCAATACGAGAACATATCGAACCGACTACTGTATCTCGCCACATAACGATTGCTATCGTTGTAGTCTCACAAGCCTATTGTGCGCTGAGGAAAACACGCTTTAGATAACGATCACCTATACTGGACTTAAATTCTACACTCGTCCAGCGAACCCACTGTTGTAGGGGAAAGTGTAATACCATCAAATCTCCCGAAGGACACAGGTGCAACTCAGTACCTACTCTTCACGTGCTGAACTAAGGAACGATGCATCTAGCGAGAATATTATTGCGAAACATAACCAACACAGGAGTATCTTGAGGAGCCACAATGAGGAGCGCGATTGGCGTTACGCATTAAACAAACATGATACAGGCCAGGACAAAAGAGTTGTGAATCACGTTGAGTTAACAACTTTGGATACTCTCACACGAGAAAGAGTACAGAAGAGAGCTGATCGTGTCGATATCGGATTACGATGTACAACATTACCTTTCGCATTTTCCGCTGGGATGACAATTTGTTAGGCGCCACAATAGTAGTCTATGAACACTAGTCTACAGATTGCAGCGCCACACTCGTTAGTGTTTGTTACCAGGCATATGAAGCCCGGCTGAAGACGGCATTTGACTTGGAGGTGGTCCTGCTCCAGGAGCATTGTTCTGTAGCTGGCTGGTAATCTGGGCACGCGCGCCTTCACCATCCCCACTAGAACTTATAAAATACTTGTAAAAGGAAAATGAGGCAATGAGTATCGCTATTACAACAAGCGCGATTGCCACATTTTTATTGATTGACGTCATTTCATCTCCAACTATAATAACCCCGGTACATCTATTCCTGTCGCCCTGGCTTGTTCGCTGCATGAGCAGCTGGCATTATGGTTCCAGGCATATGCATACCTGGCGGGGGTGGAAGTGGTTTGTCCTGCCCGGGGATGTCAGGTGGTAATTGTGCCCTTGCTGCACTGTAGTCATGTTTGCGATGAGCATACGTTAGCTGAAAAACACCGTAGAGAACGCCGGCAAGCAGCACAAAGGCAATAACTACCACGGGAGCACTTACATTTTTTTGCATGATTGTCTCCGAAACTGAGGCAGGTCGGACGCAAAATGCATCCGCCTGCCTCTTCAAATACCGTGGAAGTCCTTACTGACCCGGACCGCCCCATTCGTATGCAGATGGATCCGAAACCACATACGTGCGCGGATTGACCCCAGCGATGAGTTGCCCAAGCTTCTGGTATTTCACGTGCCCGTCAACGAAGGCAACGTTCATACCATCAAAGTGCCGCGGCCATGTCTCTCCGTATACCATTGAACTGTTAAGGTTATCGGGCGTCCATCCTCCAAACCAGTATTGCCCGGTACCGTACCAGTAGCTTGGAGTTTCTATCAGCCAGTTACCACCGCCTTGCGGCTGCCCATTCACAACATTCCACACAGAGTCGACCAGCATGAGATTGTTGGCTGGACGAACAATCGACGCAAGAGAGACACCATCGAAAGCCGTTGTGTTCCCGATGGAGTCGGCGGTTGAAAGTCCGTTTAACGGACTGAGGTAGTAGTAATTGTAGCCAAAATCAGCCGTAATTGCGTACGCATAATCTTTCTCTATCGCGTTTGACGCATTGTTGTAGCCCATGTCGGCCAGATCTGTAGCATCTGTGTTAAAACCGTCCGATGGGCATTTGTCAATCTGCCGGTTTTTGACATAAGGATAGACCAACTGTGGCCACATGCGGTCACCCTTATCAGGGTTGTAGCTGCAGCATCCATATTCAACCGGAACCATATGCTCGTCATAGTCTTGGACGTACATATCGATTGCCAGCGATGCCTGTTGGAAATTACTAACGCAAGTGATTGCGCGAGCCTTCTCGCGAGCCTGAGCGAAAACGGGGAAGAGAATTGCGGCTAAAATCGCAATGATAGCTATAACAACGAGCAACTCGATCAACGTAAATCCGTTGCGACCGCTCTGGTTGAACCTAACGGACATTGTAACCCTCCACGAAAAAATCGGCATACACGTAAGCCGTAATAAAATAGCGACCGTCTAAAAACAAAAAGCTGCACGTTAGGTAATATCACGAACCAGCTTTCACTGACTTCATAACAAACCGGACGTACAGCAACTATGCTTTTAGTCAATCATATCTGCGGGGTCACCGCATCACAATCCATTTTAACGCCTTCTTAACAATATGTCAAGTCCTGATGTGCCGACTTTACCCGAAGTTTTTCAGGAATATGACCATATTCAAATTGAAGATGCCGCTTGACAGAGTCAAACGGCATCTTTCTGCGCCAATACTGACAAATCGGCGAAATTCCCGCTAGTTTTGTGCCCCAGACCGTGCCCCGCCAGAAACCGGCGCGGTAGCGGCGGGAGCACCAGTCGATGCCTGCGTTGTGGGAGCACCTCCCCCTGCCATTCCTGGCTTGCTGTTGACCTCGGCCTGCTTGGTGGCCACGGACCCACCACTGTTCGAATTGCTCGAACAACCTGCGAGCCCGAATGTAAGAATCAACGCCACTGCAAACTTTAGTGATCGGTTCACCATTTAATTACTCCGTTGGCCACAGATATTTGTATACAAGAGCACCTGCCGAGTCGGATTTCTTGGTGAAGTAGCTCATGATGGGAAAACTCTTAGCATGGCCATCAACAAAGGTAACGTTGATCTGGCCGCCGCTTGTCCTAATGTAGCTGCACAACGTTCGTGTCTGCTGGGTATGACGACCAATCGGACCAAAACGCTGAGACTGATAGGCTGAGAACCACGACACGCAGTAATGGAAAAAGTCTGTATCCTGACCGCCAGGGCCAAAGCCCGAACCCCACCAGTCCGGCGAGGACGCATCCGTCACCATTGTCATATCCGCTGGGGACGAAATGGAGGACATCGTTGCACTTGGAGTCCCTACAGACACACCCGCGGCCCATCCGTTGTCGGGGAAGCAGCCAAGCAAACCTTGCCACTGTACATGAACGTTGAAATCTGTGGTATCGCCGTAGTAGGTGTCACCCCATTGCGAGATCCCATGAATACCGGAAACTGGCGGCATTCCATAATTCAGAAATGGATCGATTGCGACGATTGCATTGCCGTTGGTCAGAATGTTATCAGGGCAAATCATCAGCTGGTAGCTCTTGATGTACGGCTGTACAACGTTTTGCCATGCTGCAGTACTTTTTACAGTAGGACCGTTCCAGGCGAATGTCGCCTCATCTGAGGTGACTACAGGAGTGAACGCTAACGGAAATGACTCATCGTAATCCTGAATGTACATCAATGTACCCAGGCTCAATTGCTTGAGGTTGCTAAGGCAAACCGTCTTACGTGCCTGTTCACGAGCCTGAGCAAAAACGGGGAAAAGGATTGCGGCTAAAATCGCAATAATGGCAATAACAACAAGCAACTCGATTAGGGTAAAAGCACCCTTTGAGTTATTACTCTCTAGATGGTTTCTCAAAATAGCCTCCAGATGTTGTAGGACTTGGCTTTGGGCCATTGAGTCTTACATGAATGTCATCAAAAACAAAATGCTGCCACAACCGGGATAAAACAACTAATCGAATTAATTGCAATTTCCCTGTCGTGCAGCATCGTAGCAGCACCGAAAACTAGTTTCAACAAAGTTCAGATTACGATAAATACAATACCGCATAGTTGAAATTTTGTCAACCATTACCTCGCAGGATTCACAAAACAGGCATTACATTAAACCAACTTGCCAGATTATTTACCAAAAGTCATAAAGCGCACCTTTTTGCCACCATAAGCCAACAATAAAGCCGGTTCACAGCTCACCAACTGTGAGACATTGCCACTGCAATTTACAAGTTGCCAGTGCGCGAATAGCCCAACACAACGTTCAACGCTCACCTTCCAAACGTTTATCTACCTTCGCTACAAGCTACCAAAGGCAATATGTGACGCGCAACTCACCTAGGGACATGTCAAACCACGATTGTCAAGTATTTGAGATAGGCGGCAGATTGGCAGGCCAACCACGTTGTAGAAGTCGCCATCGATACACTCGATGTACCTAGCAGCAAAGCCCTGAGCACCGTAAGCACCTGCTTTGTCAAATGGCTCGCCTGTGGCTATATACGCCTCTATCTGCCGATCACTCATCTTACGGAATTTAACGCGGGTGGTTACCACGTCAACAACAGGCACTATCAGTTCGCGGACATTTCCTGCAGGCACGACGGCGATTCCGGTTGAGACTCGATGCCAGGCGTCCGAGAGACGACGCAGCATAAACATGGCCTCGTCGGTACTGCGCGGTTTGCCAAAAGGTACCCCTGCAGGGCTGTCTGGACCGACGAGCGTATCGGCGCCGATAACGAGTGCATCGGCAGATCGTTCAGCAACCTCGGCTGCCTTCTGCAAAGCGAGTTCTTTAACGAGTTGCTTGATATCAACATCTTCGTCAGGCGGCGGTGGTTCCTCATACCTACTATGTTCCACTGTGAACGGTCGTTGCAGTAATCGCATCAATTCCAGGCGGCGGGGGGAAGACGAGGCTAAAACAAGGGGTATGTCGTGAATTGTTACCAAAAATAGTCTCTCAAGAGGAGCCTAGGGCTGGTCAGTTGAAGGACAGCCCTGGGCCATGCCGAAGTTGAATACGGTGCGCGCCAGAGCCAAACTACATAAGGTCGGCGGCAGTGATAATGGATTGAGCGATTTCGCGCATCTTCTTATTCTGATTTCTCGCCTGGAAGTGAATACGCTTAAAGGCCTCTTCTTCGCTCATGTGGTGTCGATCCATGAGTATTCCTTTAGCGCGCTCAATGAGTTTACGGGTTTCCAGCGTCTCTTTCAGCTGTTCAATCTCTTTAGACTGTGCCGCTATCTGCCGGAACCTGCGGACGGCTATCTCAAGTGCAGGAGCAAGATCCTCTTTGCGAAACGGCTTGATGAGGTATGCCAGGCCGCCGGCCTCGCCCGCCTGTTCCACAAGTTCCTGCTCTCCAAACGAACTCAGGAAGAGAATTGCACACGGCACTTCAGAGATGATCTGCCGCGCCGCTTCTATGCCATCCATCACAGGCATTTTGATGTCCATGATTATCACATCCGGTCGGTGCTGTCGGGCTGCCTCAACAGCGGCTAATCCATCGCCAGCTTCAGCAACAACAATGTGACCAAGTTTTTCAAGACGAGCTCGTACAATAGTGCGGGTGAGCTGCTCGTCCTCAGCTATTACTGCTTTCAAAACTTCCATAAGCACGATCTCGCTTTAATGCAGCGTGGCATGTTAATGCATTGCTGGCGCCGTGTAATAAGATCCTAACAACGGGCTGTTCTGCTGCAGAATTTAACTTTCGTCATATATTATGACATAGTGTAACCAATTACAAACGAGGGTTATCACCCATTAATTCAGAATGATCTGTTGTAAAACCTGAATAAGGTTGGCAACATCCGGTGCGTAGATTAAAACAAACGATTGTGTTGCATTTAAGTTATATCTCGGCATATTAGCAGGAGAATTGCAGGTAGCTGCTAAATGTTTTGTTATTCTTGTTCCACACGGAGAGTTGCCGATGAAATTGTTTTGCAAGCTCACACTTGCCATCGTTTTGGCCGGGTTGCCTACCATTGGTGCTGCGCAGCAACCTGGGAATCTACTACAGGGCCTTACAGTCCTGCCCAATTACCAGTCGGAGCGAGTATCATCCACCGACCCTGACTGGCAGCACGGCAATGCCGATGCACGACCTATTGCTCCAGGAGCTACGCTAGTACTTGCAAATCTTGAGGGCCCTGGTGAAATTACCCATTTCTGGAATACCGTTGCCGACTCTGAGCGACATTATTCGCGGATCCTGATCCTGCGAATGTACTGGGACGGCGAGAAACAGCCTAGCGTTGAGGCTCCGTTGGGTGACTTTTTTGGTGTTGGACATGGAATTGATGCCAATCTCGATTCCCTACCTGTTCGTGACACATCGGACGGACGAGCACGGAATTGCTATTGGGTAATGCCCTTTCAAAAATCTGCTCTCATCACCGTGACCAATGAAGGCACCGCTCCAGTTGACGCCTTCTACTACCAGATTGACTGGCGTAAAATGACCCACCTACCCACAAACACGCCTACTTTTCACGCCAGTTATCGCCAGGAGTACCCGTGTATCGCGGGAAAACCGTATGTACTTGCCAACATCTCAGGAGCCGGCGAATACGTTGGAACAGTCTTAAGCGTGCGGCAGCTTACGGGCGGCTGGTGGGGTGAAGGCAACGACTATTTCTATGTGGACGGAGAATCCACGCCGTCCATTAAGGGCACTGGCAGCGAAGACTACTTCAACGATGGTTGGGGCCTGCACAAAGGAACTGGCCTATTTACCGGCACACCGGTTATGCAAGGCAACGACGCGGGTGATAAGACAACCGCCTACAGATGGCACATTCCTGACCCAGTTGCATTCAAGCATTCTCTTAGGGTGACTATACAGCACATGGGTGTAACATTTCACAAATCTGGCGCTGTCAAAACCGGATTTGGTGAGCGGTTTGATGATTTCTCCTCGGTTGCGTTCTGGTATCAAACAGGTGAACATCTGCCTTACCCCCCTATGCCCTATGGCCGCAAACTTTTATATCACGACTTTGCCAATATTGTAGAGGGGGAGTCTCTGGTTGGAGCCGCCAAGGCAAACCACGGTACGATCAGTGTGCAGAACCTTGGGGGATATAGCGGAGGCGCGCAGTTGTGGTACACACCTCATCGGCCAGATGGCATACTTACGCTGCCTTTGAATGTTGCTGCGGCCGGTTCATATGAGTTTCTGGCACTGTGTACGTATGCACATGATTATGGTACCTATCAGTTTTCCATTGACGGACATTCGCTTGGCAATCCCGTGGATTTCTACCATGATGGCATTGAGGAACATTCAGTGGTCTTTCCTCATGTTGCGTTGACAGCCGGAAACCACACCTTAACAATTACCAACACGGGTAAAAATCAACAGTCGGTGGGGTATATGTGGGGGCTCGACGGATATCTGCTTACTCCAGAGCCTCAACCGTAACATCTGAATAAGGCACTATGCCCGCGGCTCCATTACGTATATTCTGGTGCCGCGGGGCAATAAACGGCTATGCCCAGTCTACTTTCCAGGCTCCGCCAGGGAACTAAGAGAGGGCTCGAGCAGCATCTCCTTGGTGTAGAGGTTGTCTGCTCTGGTATAGCTGGCAAGCTCAAAATCCTTTCGCAACACAATGGCTCCTGTTGGGCAGGCATCCTGACAATAGCCGCAGAAGATACATCGCAACATGTTGATCTCGTAGGTAGATGCATATCGCTCGCCTGGTGAAACTCTGTTTTCATCGGTGTTATCGGCAGCGACGACATTTATACATCGAGCAGGACATGCTCCAGCGCACAGGCTACACCCAATACACTTTTCAAGGCCGTTTTCATAACGCGTAAGTGCATGGCGCCACCGTGTTCTAGGGTACTGCTCACGCCGCTCCTCAGGATACTGTATGGTGAGCGATGGCTTCAGTTTAAGCTGCTGTTCAGCGTAGTGCCTAAAAGTGATTGCAAAACCAGTAGCAATCGCCTTTGCACCGTCTGCACTATCCTTGATCTTATCAGCGGAATCTTTCACACCAGATAGAAAACCCATGACTATTTGCTCCCCGGAACGGGATTTGTGGCAGGACGCTGAAACAGTGGCCCCAACTCTATCACTTTGCCGGAGCCCTGCGCTTTTATTTTCTCCTGAAGTTTGATGATGCCGTATATAAGGGCATCCGGACTGGGAGGGCAGCCAGGTACATACACATCCACAGGGACAATTTGGTCTACGCCTTGAAGGATTGCGTAATTGTTGTAGACTCCACCCGTGCTGGCACAGGCTCCCATGCTGATGACCCATTTGGGGTTAGGCATCTGGTCATAGATTTGCCTCAGCACGGGCGCCATTTTAGTAGAAACGCGTCCGGCTACAATCATGACATCTGCCTGTCGAGGCGACGCCCTAAATACCTCGGAACCAAACCGACTAAGATCGAACCGCGTCGCAGCCGAGGCCATCATCTCGATAGCACAGCAGGCTAGTCCAAAGGTGAGCGGCCATAGGCTGTTACGCCTCGCCCAGTTTACCAGCTCTTCCATGCGGGCCAAAACAAACGGCGAGCTTCCGGGTCCAAAATCAGGATTGGGTGAACCGGAATCGTGAAGCGATATCTCAGTGGTATATTTTGCCATTTACGTGATAACTCTCTAACCATGACGCGCCGCTTAAACGCAGCAAGATCGACCCAGATCGTACTGCTAAGCAGTATCTACCGTTATTGTACCGCATTCTAAACGACACGCATTATACGAACGGCAGGTTACCGGGGGAGGCTTTCAGGCTCAACCGGTTGAACGTCTAAAGCAGGTCGATGCGCTGCCTTTCGCACGCTTTCGATATGCTCGGCGGTTACAGCTCGCTCAAACGACCGGAAGCCTTCCAGGTGAAAACCGTGGCGTTCCGCAAGATGGCCAATCTCCTCAACCTGACGACTGGAGACATCTTTGCCCAGTGTGAAATTTTCGTATCGCCCCTCAAGTGCCAGAATCATGGTTTCCGACATGCATGCGTAGGCAGTTCCGGGTTCAAATCCGAAGCTAAACTGTTCGTCGGGTTTGCCGTACTTCGGCAGTCGCATTTCGCCAGGCACACGCACAACCCCGCCTTCAATCACTAGCACATCCTTGCGCTCAGCCGCAACACGAGTCGACACGTCTCTTGGCCGCGCTACATCACAGACCACAGCCCCAGATTTAATGTGTTCTGGCAGGATAACAGCATCCACCGCACTAGTGACGGTAATCACAATGTCGGCATCGCGCAGGCCCTGCGCCACATCAGTGAACATTCGGACAGAAGATCGTGCACGGGATGAGATCCTCTCCGCTGTAGTCTCCAGCGCAGGCAGCCCACGTCCAACCAACGAGATACTTGCTGCATCTGCTGAAAGTATCTCTGCACAGGTTGCGCCAATAGACCCGCCCGCACCCACCACTGCAACCGAAGCGTCTCTTAGTGCTACTCCCATAAGCTCGGCAGCCTTTACGGCGCCCTGTATTGCCGTGGCTACTGTATAAGAGTTACCTGTAGTTACGGCAATCCCTTTTAGTCGGGATGCCAGCGTAATGCCACCATCACCAACAACAGAAGTAAATGCTCCTAGACCGATGATGCCGGCACCAAGCTCCATGGCTATTTGACCGCATTGCTCCAGCCTGCGGTAAACGAACTCTAAGGGTAGCGTCACGAACTGTCGGGGTGTTAATGGGCACGCAATCAGCCAGCCTTCCAGCTCTTCCCCTGTTTTGCTCTTTACACCCGTTACTGAGGACACAGTCATTGGTTCACGCGATTTTATGAACTGCTCCAGAAGTACTTCCGGAAAATAACGCGCAATGGGATACTTTCTGGCGACATCGCGCTTAGCGTCAATAGGATGAATTATAAAGGCAAATCGCTGCATTAAAGCTCCTCAGAAGACTGCGGTCTGCGGCTGGTTCTTCGCTGCTTTTGCTGAAGTTTCAACTGCTCTTTGCGTGGCAGCACTACTTTCCGTACATACGCAAACCATCCCAAAGCAATTACCACGAGCAGTATACCTGCACCCCAGGCAGCAGGATTGTTTTGAAATACAACGCCGAGACCCACCAGAAAGAATAAAACCGACCCAACAATGGCAAGTGCTCGCCCACCAATCATCGTATATGGACGTTCTCGGGCAGCATCCTTCGCTCTTAAACTCGCAACTGTTGCGAGTGCGAAGGAATATATGATTGCTTCGGTTACAGCTGCAAGGTTAATAAGCGTTACAAACGACCTCGTAAAATACACTGCCATCGATACGATGAGGGCAATTACATAGATCGTGAAGACCGCGATATCTGGTGTTGCGTATTTAAGCGAAATATGGGCAAACTGCGATGGCAACACATGATCTCTAGCAGAAGCATAAATAAACCTGCTAACGCTTATTAGACCGGCGTTGAACGTGGTGAGCGACATAAAGAGACTGGTTACAATCATAACCCACTCGCCAGCATGGCCGAGCGCAGTAAGTGCGAACGCAAGGTGCGGGGTAGGAACACGATGGGCTGCACTTCCAAAAAGCACCGTGCGCCCAGTCGTTGCGAACATTGCAGTAGCCACGAGCGAGTAGACCACTGTAAGTAAAATTACTGCAGCAAACATTCCGCGTGCAATAGATCGGTGGTCCTTGACCTCTTCGGCTAGTGGTGTCACCCACTCGAATCCAACAAACAGAAAGATGGCGATTCCAACCGCCGTAAAAAGCGATCCGGGTGAGCCAGGATGTATCAGGGAAGCGCCGTGGAATGCGCCGTGGTGCAGTGCCGCTACACTCATGCAGACGATGGAAACCACCACCGTATAGGTGATGATATCCTGCAGCATTCCTGCCACTTTTAACCCGCGGAAGTTGGCGGCAGTGGCAAGGGTGATCATGAGAAAAATCCAGATGGGCGGCGCGATCTGCGGAATTGCGGTATGAAGCACATACGAGAGCACATATGCCTCTGCGCCCACAACGAGCGTCACGACGCTCATGTAGGTTAGTGCAACGACTTGTGCGGCCTCTTCGCCAAAGGCACGCTGTACATAAACGCGTATTCCGGCAGCATTTGGATACAGACCGCAGAGTTCCGCGAATGCAGCAGCCGCGATAGCGCACAATACGCCGGCAATGCATATGGGAAGCCATGCACCGTTGCCGCCCATCAACATTCCTACGGTTACGACCACCAGAAATGTTGAGGACGCGAACGTTAGCCCGGCACTGGTAGATATGACGGTTCGCAGGCCTATCGTACGGCGAAGACCGTTCTGCTGGCCGTTCACTCCTCCCATAACATAGCAGTAATAAAATCTAACCGCAGCACATCGTCCTCAGAGCCGTCGACGCGAAGTGTTCCTTCATTGTAGGGTTCATTAGGTGATACCTCGCCGTAAAAGACTTGTGTGAGTATTTCGCAAGTAGCCGATACGCGCAAATCACACGTAGGTGGGGCCCCTTCACTGTAAACGACGGTGCCGTCGTTGGACGTCAGGGTATAATCCGCCTGCGTATCGTCGGCATGAATATGAATAATCCGATTCCAGTCACGATTCATCACCCGAAGTTTTTCGTTTCCATTGCAGTCATCTGCAAACGTTCGCAGACTGTGCGACAGCTCTTCATTAGTCGACATGTACTATTCCTGTTTAGTTTAGAACGTGCTTTTCGCCCTGCCAACTAAGACGCTCACACCACTCGACATAGTCTTCACGCGTTATATCTGCAAGTGGTTTCTCTGTAAGCGCCACTACGGCGGCTTCCATCAGGTTTGTTCCCCCGGAAACCCCATCGAGATCGGGCGTAGTTGTGACAAGTGTACGCACACCGGCACTCTTCAACTCCGTCACCGTTTCGGGCCTGGTAGTATTGGTAAGTATTATCTTACCATGCATCTCTTGTGGCATATGCCTCAAAATGAGGTGCCGATCGCCAGCAACAATGTCGGCTTCGTGAAAGTAGTGCGCATACTTGGTATCTCCAGCCCGTTCATTCTGTGCGCTTCCCGTGGGATACAGCATTCTGAACGGCACAGTCAGCAGGCGTGACCGGTATTTGCGAGCTAAGTCCTTCAGTTCGTCTAACGTGGTAAGTGGGTAATCAATTTTCATGTTGAAGATGAGGTCGCCAAACTTGCAATCACAGCCAGCATCCACCAAAGCTTCCGCCATTCCAAAACGGTCCAGAGCGCTCACCATCAATACCTTAGAACCGGGGTGCACATCTCCATTGCGCAGCATAGTTTTTACAGTGGTTCGCTCGAGGGTCTCCTTAAGGCCGCTTCCATCCACGACGGGTGACACTGTGGCGTGTTGCGCGAGACGCAAGCCATCTCCGATGATGTACTGTTCTCCGCCAACTCGCAGGTAAATGTCAATTCCGCCCAGCCCAATCGCATCCACATTGCCATCGAGCTTCTCGATTGTGGCGGCAGCAAGCTCCATATCACCATTGCAACCAACCCGGCTCACTTCTATACTGGATCCATTCAGCACCATGTTACGCGTAAAATCACCTGAGGAGGCCCCGAGGCTCACACTGACAACACGTTTCAATCTAACGTCTCCGTTATTAAAAATAGCGAGCACGGTTGTACGCAGTGTATCCTGCTACTGCAACCATAATGAGGAACCAAGGGCTTGCAAGCTGCGCCAACAAGCCGTGTATGCCCCAGCTCAGCAATACAGCTAATGCGAGACCACCAATCGTTGAACCTGCAGCCATAATCTCTACCATCCGTCCACGCTTGTGACTTGTAAAAAATGCCACTGCATAAGCCATGGACGTGCCATAGAAAAATGAAGACAAAAGTGCGAACAGACCAATCCCACTAAACATGAGCACGATCCAGCCCAGTACAGTGCCGCAAACAAGCGAGACAGCCCAACTACGAAGAAGTTGGGCTGTCTCAATCTTTTCCAACGGCGAACGTGCATTGCGCATGCAGGTTCGACAGATCATACCTGTTGGCGTAACCACCGAACATTCTGGGCAAATAGGAGCACTGCACCTAGCACACGCCAGCCTGGTTGGTTCATGCCTTCTACAACTACATCGCGGTATATCTTCCTGAGAGTGCATGTTTGCTAGTATAGATTCCTCTCAACGTCGCGCTGGTTACCACGAGAAGTTCGCGGTACCAACAAAGGTCTTCACTTTTTGGGATGAAACGTTCGATCCGGCGTACTGCCATTCTTGTCCAGTCCCAGCGACGTCAAATGGTTTGTTACGCCCTCGGTAAACTGAAATAATGCCGAACTTAGTTGCGCAGCGGTAACATGCTTACTATCCACGTACAACAGCACTGATCCTGGCCACACCATCTTATTAACTGCAAGATAGTGGAGAGCCGAATAATACGGGCTATGCGCAGTGATTGGCAGCTTTTTAACGGTTGGGAGAATAGACGACTTGCCGGTATCTTTGGCACCAGGCGCGGCGGCGTGAACTCCATTGCTGATATAGTCACCAAGGCGTGCAAGTACCGAAGCCAGCATGTACCTGGTAACAGGCTTCGCGCGCCAGTCGCCCGTGCGAAGTTGTTTAGCCACCGAATCTGGAACCGGACTACTTGAATGGTGCTTCCACTGGCGTGCTGTTAGAACATGACCTTCGGCGGCTAAAGCAAGCACCACCTGCGCGCGGGTAACTGGTAGAGTACCGTGAAAGCGCCCATCCGGCAACGGTAACAGTACTCGGTTAGCAATTGTCTCTTTAACTGCTCCAGCTGCCCACGAATTCGCGCTTACATCGCGGGGCAACGCGGATACCGCTGTTGCAAGTACAGTACCCGCGCCAATTATGGCCACAAAAGTCTTGTTTATCATATCGGTAGGTTCCTTGCGAACCGGCCGCCCCGCCGGGCACCGGTGCGGGTAAGCCTAATGTTCCTTAGTTTTACGAATAACGGATAGTTCTTCGAGCGCGCGTCCAGTACCCACAGCCACGCATGACAGCGGATCTTCGGCCACATACACGGGTATATTCGTCGCGGCACTCAGTAGGTGATCTAAACCTCTCAAT
>JAJYCW010000139.1 GCA_021777995.1 bacterium | reverse complement strand
TACCAAGTTCGTTCATCGCGCATTGTCTTTCTGGTTCTAAACCCGTAAAGCACATTGCGCGGAACGCGGCGCTGAACCATGGGAATGGCTATGGCTATTTGGAACAGGCCGGAAGCCACAAATATCACAAACTGAATAAACATGTCATCAACGCTCCTTCGTTATCTACACTACATGGCTTGCGCCGCGAAGGTTTCGGTCTTTGGGTGCTGGCTCAATCAAGTATAATAGCCCGCCGTAAGCGATACAAAGTAAGATGCCGACCGCTTCTTTCGGTAAAGGGCGGTCGGCATCATCTGGCGTACAAAAGGCAGTAGGCGGAAGGTTATATATCGATGCCCGGTACCGGGAAGCGGCTATCGGTACATAGCTCAGTAACCTCGCCTTTAATAGACGCTATCGCCTTCTCGTCAAACAGGTAGTCCTTGCCACTTTTCGTGCACGCAGCCGCTACCCTATCCATCCAGCTTGCAATCATCTCCATTTCCGGTTCCTTAAAGCCACGTGAGGTAACAGCGGGCGTACCTATGCGAAGGCCCGATGGTGAGAACGGCTTGCGCGGATCATTTGGAATGGAGTTGAAGTTGGCTTCCAGCCCAGCCTCGTAGAGCGCACGGGCATAAGGTTTACCCGGAATTTTGCGCGACGTCATAACGTCCACGAGGATGAGGTGGTTATCGGTACCCCCTGTTACGAGTTTCCATCCACGATTGTTAAGCGCCTGCGCCAGCGCCTTCGCGTTGGCGACTACCTGATGCGCATAGTCGCGGAACTCCTGGCGCGCTGCTTCTGCGAAGCAGACGGCCAGCGCAGCGATGGTGTTGTTGTGGGGACCGCCTTGCAGAGTTGGAAATACTGCCTTATCTATGCGGGCGGGGAGGCGCTCGTCCGGATTATCCTTCATCTCGCGATCTTTGCACAGGATGAAGCCGCCGCGAGGACCCCTGATTGCTTTGTGTGTTGTAGACGTAACCACGTCGGCAAAAGGTACCGGATCCGGGTGAACCCCGCCAATTATCAGGCCGTTAATGTGCGCGATGTCTGCAACGAGGTACGCGCCTACCTCTTCGGCAATTGCCTTGAACCGGGCGAAGTCCCAGACGCGGGGGTAGGCAGTGCCGCCTGCAAAAATTACGTTCGGCCTGAATTTACGGGCAATCTCGGCAATCTCATCATAGTTCAACATTCCCGTTTCAGGATCCATGCCGGTAACGCCTTGGGCCTCATTGTAGCCGTAATAGGCGTGTTCAAAGAGCATTCCGCTAAAATTAACATTCCAACCATGTGTGAGGTGCCCACCACTGGGAAGATGCATTCCCAGCACCTTGTCACCTGGTTTCATGAGGGCGTAATAGGCAGCCATATTGGCTGGTGAACCGCTGTGAGGCTGAACGTTCGCGTGATCTGCGCCGAAAAGCGAACAGGCGCGCGATCGACAAAGCTCCTCAACCGCGTCCACCAGTTCGTTGCCCTCGTAATAACGTTTGCCAGGGTAGCCTTCACTGTACTTGTTGCAGAACGGCGTTGCCATCGCCTGCATGACGGCTGCCGAAGTATAGTTTTCGGATGGAATAAGGCGAACAATAGTTGCCTGGCGACGTACCTCCGCCACCGTGAGGTCATAGATCTCCGGGTCTACGGCTCGCAGTTTTTCGAAATTTGATGCAGTCGATACAAACGGAACATCACTGTCGGACAAGGCAGCCTCAACAACCGTCATTTAGGTTTCTCCAGGTACAGGCGCGCTGCGCCACATTGCTCATATACCTTGAGATTGTACCGTCTTACCGGTGCAATGTCAACGAATTTAGAGTGAGCCCAGCACGCGCTTACCACTGTCCGTGCGCTTGAAGCTGCGTTGCACTCGAGAAGAGGTTATTAGTTGGTACATCGAACGCCTAACTACCGTGAGCGGCAACAAACCCCAGTTTGTGGTTCGAGCCTGAAGAGGCAGCGGTAGCATATTTGGGCAGTGGCTGCATGCGAAAGTGGAGGGTACCATTACACTGTGCAACCCGCCTTATAAGGAGGTCGCGTGGAACTTCGGCACCTTCGTTATTTTGTAACCGTAGTTGAGGAGCGGCACTTTGGCCGCGCGGCTGCGCGATTGTTTATGTCTCAGCCCCCGCTAAGCCAGCAGATTCAACACCTTGAGGCGGAGATAGGTGCTCAGCTTTTAGACCGCACCACTCGAAAGGTAGCTCTAACGGCTGCCGGAGAATCCTTTTACCACGATGCATTGCGTATTCTGCAGGGGGTGGACGATGCTTCGGAGCGTGCTCGGCGCCTTGGGCGCGGTGATATGGGGTTTTTTGCCGTCGGTTTTGTGGCATCGGCGGCCTATGACATCCTGCCGCGTATTTTTAGAGAGTTCCGCGAAATGCTGCCCCAGGTGGAGCTTGCACTGCATGAGCTTCAGGGGCACGAGCAAGGGGATGCACTTGCCAGCGGCCGGATTCATGTGGGATTGTCGAGGCTGCCCACGGTGAGCGAATCGACGGTGGTAGAGACGGTAAGTGAAGAGACACTGGTAGCGGCGCTTCCAGCGAGTCATCCTCTTGCATTCCAGGAGGAGGTTGGGATAGTCGACCTGCACGGCGAGCCATTCATCCTCTACCCTGAATCCAGTCGATCACGTTATGCGCAACTCATCTTCCAACTGTGCAGCGACCACGGATTTGAGCCCCAGGTTGTGCAAAAGACAGGCGAGGTGCAGACGGCGGTGAGCCTGGTAGCCGCGGGCATAGGCGTTACTCTCGTCCCTGAGTCGGTACAAGCGGTTCATCGCGCAGGCATTGTCTATCGCCCGCTAAAAGAGCCTCGGCCCGCGGTGGCGTTGAGTGTTGCTTATCGATCGGACGAGAAGTCGCCTATATTACCGCACTTTCTGCAGGTGGTTCATCGCGTGGCCGCGAATCACTTATAATGCTCTTAGGCCTGTGATGAGTGGTTTTCCTCTGGACGAAGGTGGTGTTTGAGCCAAAGTATAAACAGCACTGCAAAGATGAGGACGATGATGGCATCGGCGCCGTGGAAGTATGCCTTCAACTCGCTGATATGACCGCGAACGAGTACGCCCAACCAGGCGAGAGCGAGGCACCAGGGCAGCGACCCAAGGAATGAGAGAAGCACGAACCTGCTGAACTTCATTCTCGCTATACCCGCCGGAAGCGAGATGAAAGTGCGTACCACCGGCAGTAAACGAGCCAGGAATACAGTGATCTCACCACGCTTATCAAACCACTTTTCTGCCTGCTCCACATCCCTACGGCGAAGAAGAATGTATTTACCCCATCGAAAGATAAACTCTCGCCCGCCATACGCACCCACAACGTAGGAGACCACCGAACCCAGCAAACAGCCAAATGCACCTGCCAATGCTACTAAATAGAGGTTTAGAGGCGGAATTCCGTGCCGTGAGGATGCCTGAACAAGTGTTAGAGCTCCGGCAAACGGCATAATCACCTCGCTAGGGAGGGGGACGCAAGCGCTCTCAATGGCCATGAGAATGATGATGCCCAGGTAACCACCCGTGCTAATCATTGTCTCAATCCAGCTGCTTAGGTCGCTCAATAAATGGGCCAAAAATTATCTCCTGAAAGGTTTGCTTCCATTGCAAGTGCAGTGCAACAGCGTCTGGAGGAATTTCGAAACATTAGCTGAAGACCGATAAGGACTCGTCTTCTGGTAAGCTGTCACGTTCGTCGCCCTGCTGTGCACTCCCGCATCCGGCAGTGGCTTTTACTGAAAGGGCTGTTCTGTAGACATCCAGCACGCGTTTTGCCATGGTCGCAGGTGTAAAGTGTTGGCTGTTGTGGCGGGCACAGATTCGCATCTGCAGCAGGGCCGCCGGCGATTTTAGCAGGCGAATGACCTGTGCTGCAAATTGTTCAACGTCGCCGGCCTCCACGCAGATGCCGTCCGCCTCGTGGGCTACGGTCTCTGGCGCGCCACCAGAGTTCATGACTACTGCTGGGGTTCCGCAGGCGCGCGCCTCGCCAATGACCAACCCCTGTGTTTCGCTGGGTGACGGGAAGCAGAAGAGGTCTGCAGCAGTTAGCAAGGCCGCAAGCCTATCGTGCTCTACGTGCCCAAGCAGCCGTACATTTTCACTTAACTCATTGCACTCTTCGCGAAGTTCGCTCTCTAGAGGCCCCGTGCCGGCAATGAGCAGTACGGCTTCTGGAACAGACTGCTGAATGATGCGGTAGGCGTGAAGAAGCCAGTCAATCCGCTTTTCGCGCGCTAGTCTGCCTGCGTAGACCAGAAGTGGTGTGGTGGGCGGTATGTTCAGGCTGCTACGTATCTGCGTTCGCCGATCTTCTGTGACGGCTGCGTCTGGTGGTCGTGGAATTCCCGTTGGAATAATGTGCACGCAGCCTGAAACACCGAGGTTTTTGAGCTCGTCTGCGGCTGTTTGAGAGGGGCAGATTATGGAATCACAGCGATTGTAATACCATGGCAGGTACCGCTCAATGATGTGTTGTGTTACGTTATCTGGCAGAAGCGGCATGTAGTGGCTGTATCGGGTATACAGCGTGTGGAACGTAGAGATCAGTGGGATACCCGTGTGTATTGCAGCTTGCGAACCTGCAAGGCCCAACACAAATGGCGTATGCGTGTGGACCACATCCAGGTGCAGATCGCGAAAGTAGGATGCCATCGCGATGCCCGGAATGATGGGATATGCCAACGGGTAGTCTCGGTTGAACATCGAGACGAACGAGGGAAACCGCAGTACATTCGTGTCTACTACGTCGTGATCGTGATGAGCGGGAGCAAACGTGAGAACGTTGTGATTGCACCGTCGAAGTTCAGCAGTGAGCGTAAGCAGAGAAGTTGTAACCCCGTTCTGTACAGGGTAGAAGCTCTCGCTGAACATGCCGACCCTCATGCGAGGCGCAGAGGCGTCTGCCAGCAGGTCCCCGGGTTGGTAAGCATCACTCACTGTACGAGACTCCTGGCTCGCTAAATTCTAGTTCGGCAGCAAACCCAAGCTGCAGCACTTTGTCGCGCCGGTATCGCATAACGTCGGATAGTAACAACCTCCGTGAGGCGGGCACCGGGAGTGCAGCTGTTCGCTCGGATCGCTTTGTCGAAGTGTTACGGCATTTAATCAACTTGACATGCCCCTGCGATGCCAGCCTCTGCACCTGGTTGAGAGAGACCTGTAGCAGTGCCGCGGCATCACTCAACGAGATTAGTGGGTCAAGAAGTCGTTGTGCGGTATGCTTGCTGCGTGCGGCACGTTGGGTGGTCACGTTTTTATCGGTTGCCAACTCGCTGGTAGCCACCTGCTGCAGAGCAAACCAGTGGGCAGGTGGTTCGCTGCCGGTTGAGGGCAAGGTAGTTTGGCGCCGTTTGTTAAGGCGTGGTGCCGCGATGCGAGCGCTCGTGGCAGTGAGCAGCGGGAACGTCTCCTCACCAGCGCCTGCGTCTAGTGCTTTTGGTGTCTCTCCTGCTCTACGCGCGACAAATGACTCGAACTCAGGAATTTCTGCATCCAGTTCCGCTCCGCTGGCGAATTTAAGCGGCTTTAGAGATCTGGTACTCACGCCTGCGTTGGGCACAGAGTCCGATGGGGTGGACTCGCTTGTAAGAATGGGGTAGAGTGAGAGAGATTGGCGCCTGTTAGTCTGCTTGTCGTTTTGTGCGGCGGCGGCCATTTCTGCGCTTTCCGCGTCGGAAATGGGCAACGTGGCTTCGGTCACAATCGCGTGCGATATCGTTTGCGGCGCGGCAATTAAGTCCTCACCCGTCAGTTCGGTGAGCACGGGCTCTTCGTTGTGGGGCAGCAGCTCAGGCGATGACGTTGCCTGAGAATCCACAAACTGTTCTTCAAGATATTTTTGCCACTCTTCTAAGCGCACCAGGTACCTCCTG
Organism: bacterium; assembly: GCA_021777995.1. GTDB lineage: Bacteria > Armatimonadota > Chthonomonadetes > Chthonomonadales > Chthonomonadaceae > JAJZFK01. The sequence goes on along the minus strand of JAJYCW010000139.1, from coordinate 4,547 downwards.
CACCACCACAAACGAAGTTACAGAATGAGCATTGCATCACCAAACGAGAAGAACCGGTATTCCTGAGATACAGCCTCCCGGTACGCGCGCATTGTGAGGTCATAACCAGCAAATGCCGACACCAGCATCAGCAGACTGGAACGTGGCAGATGGAAATTGGTAATGAGCGCGTCTACCGATTTGAATCTATAACCCGGCTTTATAAACAGACGTGTTTCTCCGCAAAAGGGTGCCACTCTGTCACCCGCGGCGGCAGCGCTGGCGGCAGACTCCAGAGTTCGAACCGATGTGGTCCCCACCGCGACGACGCGATTGATGATTGGGCTATTGATCTTCTTAGCGTTTACATCATCTAAACGCGCCCATTCGCCGTGCATCTCGTGCAAATCTGGATTATCTGTTTTGATCGGTCGAAAGGTATCTATTCCCACGTGCAGCGTGCAGTAGGCGCGGGGAACACCCGCTTTCTCCAGCGCCTGCATCATCAATTCGCTAAAGTGTAGCCCCGCAGTGGGTGCGGCGGCAGAACCTGGGTGGACTGAGTAGACTGTTTGATACCGCTCCTCTTCGTCTGCAGGCAGGGCAGTGTGGATGTAGGGCGGAAGAGGCGACGTTCCCCAGTTCCCTACCAACTCGGCCGTCTGCGCGGTGGAGAACTCAAGAAGCCGCTCGCCAGAGGCGCTTATCTCCGTCACGGTGGCGGCGGCTTCTTCTCCGTGGGGACCGGTAAGCGTAAGTGTTTTGCCTATGCCGTAGCGCCGGGCAGGTCGCAGCATTGCAAACCATTGAAGATCATTTAGTCTTCTGGTAATGAGCACCTCGGTGTCTGCAGCTCCGTCGCGTTTAGCGTAGAGGCGTCGCGCAGAAACTCGGGTGTTATTAAAGACGAGGAGATCTGTGGTGGCTAAAAAACTGGGCAGGTCCGCGAATCGAAAGTGGCTAATAGTCGATGCGCTCCTATCCACAACCATCAGTCTCGATTCACCACGCGGCGCTGGTACCTGAGCAATCAGTTGGCTGGGGAGATCGTAGTTGAATTGTTCGGTTAGCATGCACGACTCCTGGGTGCCTTTAGGTAGCCTATTTTAGCCGTGACAGGCACGTTGTGTCAAGCAGGCGGAGGAATTACCAGGTGATCTTACACATCTAAACGAACTCTATTTAGAATGACTAACCAGACTAATAGGCGGTGCGAGGAAGCAGCTGTATCAGTGGCAATTTATTCAAGCGACGCACCGTGAACATCGACTTCGTAACGGGATCTGGGTAGCTTAAAGGTACTTCGAGCTTCTCTACAAAAACTGGGCGCCCCGTTTTTGCCAGCTCAAGCAACTTATTCGGTTGATCCATGGCAGTCCACGGCACTGGATCCATACCGCCCGCGGCCAGCATGGCCGGGGTTCGAACATGGCCAATGTGCGGTAATACCGAAGGGTTTGGCCGGCCGGAGGGAAACAGCAGCAGGTTTGCGTAGCCCACGTCGCGGGATACTGGCACGATGGTGCGGCTGGTGCCTCGCTGCACGTACCAGTCGAGATAAACCGGATTGGCTCCGCTTACTATTACGGCATTGGACGGAGTGTTGTGCCGAATGAAGCTCACGAGTATGCGGTTAACCGGCACGGTTTGAAGTCTCGCATACAGCGAGGGCAGTGTTGGTTGCAATAGACCCAATAAGGCTGCGAGCCCCCATGGTTTCTGCCTCACAGATTCGGGCAACATCTGAGCCGCCCCCATACCTCCCGCCATAAGCAGCAGTGCAATTGGCAGCACGAAGAAACGCGTGCCAGTGTATGCGTAGAACAGGTGCGCAATGGCAGCCGGGGCACATGCCAGGGCCAGAAAAGCAAGATAGGCGCGGTATTGCGGATGCCTTTTATAGTGCAAAAGGACGAGGCCAGCCGTACCCGCCGCAACTGCAAGGTAGACTCGTGGAGAGTTAAGCGCCGCAAGGTTAGCTGCAATGTTGTGTATTGACCAGACTATTGAGGGAAAATCATACGGAAACGCACACCAGTAGTGGTAGCCCGTGCGAAGTGGATTGCCAAAGGTAACTGCGTTGTACGCGAAGATTGCTGCGACTCCTGCGCAGACCGGCACAAGGAGCAGCACTGCCCTGATGAGGACCGATCGTCGATTTTCCGGTATGCGCAGCTCAGGAACGAGTAGAGCAATGAAAGGCAGCACAATACCAATCATGTCATAGCGCATAGTAAAGGCGACGCCGGAAAGTATGCCAGCGATGAGGTAGTGGAGGTACCATACCCGTGTGCTCGTGTGCTCGTGTGCTCGTGTGCTCGTGTGCTCGTGTGCTCGTGTGCTCGTGTGCTCGTGTGCTCGTGTGCTCTGATGCGCAGATACACAAGACATGCCGCGATTCCGAGGACTGCGGTGGCGCCGTCCGACAATATTCGCGTAATTCCCAGGCGATAATCTGCCGAGAGCAAGAGCGCCAGTACGCTAAACGCTGCAGACCATATTCCCCCGAATTGCTTGCCTATGTACCAGGCAGAGATGACACCGACGAGCCCTAGAGCGAGAACTCCAAAGATTCCATTACCCAGGTCCCCAGGCAAAAAGTGATAGACGGGAGACAGCACGAGGATAGGAAAGCCAGGAGGGTACCTATCCGGGAAAACCTTGCCTAGCAGCACTATGTTGTACACGCCTTGGGTAGCAAAGCGCCAGGCTCCCACGGCATATTCAGCACCGTCGGGCACGGTGCTAAGATTACCGGCGTCGTATGGGGAGCGGAATAGAACGGCCAGAGTTAAAGCGGCAAGAAAGACAACCACCAACATAGAGGGTAGGTTGGATTTACCTGCCGACTGCAGTTCAGTGCCTGGGGTTGAAGGTTCCATGCACTTATTATAACACCGGCGTTATCCCTATATGGCTAGGTTAGTGCAAACCCTTGTACCAAGGCTGGTTAGTCCGGTGGCGATTGGTATGCCAGAATTCGCCCTGTTACGAGCATACCTGCGCATTACAGTGCATAAATTCACACCAGAAAGTTTTAATTGTTACAAGATTAAAAAAATTATTGATAGAACGCTTGACACCGTCGTTTATACTTGTTATAATCGCTCTGTTTTCTTGTAATTGTGCGCGCTTATAATTTTTCTGCTATGACGTTGAATGGGATGGAGTGACGCGTAATGAAACTGCAATCTATTCGCCCGTGCTTTCTCGCTGGGTGGGGCGAAAACGAGATTTCCGCTGCTAAACATGTAGACGTTTGTGCCCTCCCGACGATTTTCTGGGCGAATGCGGGTTACGGCTCTGGTTTGCGCACTCGGCTTTTTCTGGAACTTCACTTTGTTTCCTGCTGCGTACGCTATGGGGCACCCGCCGCGGCCTGTTAACGGGGTAAATAACCCGACTGGCGTAAAGCCCATCGCAAATCGTTACCATCCCTCCTGGCACACCATCAATTACCATGCTGTGCGGCATGCCAGGTTTATCGCTGGCACGCACCAGCAATCGACTGCTTTTGATAACTGGCCCGGGCAACTTATAGATCCCATTGGGCAGTTTGTTCACTCGCTGCCAAAGGGCCAATCGTTGCGGTGGCAGTGGCAGCTCCACCACCTTTCCCTTGTTAAATCGCGTCAGGCGCGGCTGCATCTGCTGCTTGGGGAGGATTTGGTTGGTGTACAGCAGCCAGAAGCCGCCCGATGGCAGTTTCGATGTGTTGAGCGACTTATGCCCAGAACGTCCCCGTTCTTCGGCCGTGCTGCTTATGACCTAGCTATTGCCAAGTACCGCAGCGGTCAATATCCAGCTGCGGCTAACGCTTTCAGCCGGCTCGCGAATAACCGAGGGCGGTTGGTGGGTTACGATTTGCTCAACGCGCAACTCATGTTTAAGCACGTGTCTGCCTGTGCCGGCTATCATGCCGCCCATGCCAAACTAGGGATACCAGAACCGATCGCACTGGATCCGCTATGCGGGGCCGCGGCAATTGCTGTTTGCATGCGGTCTATGCACCTCTTTTACGGCAAGAACTACGTTGCTAAGCGCGTACCCCATACTGGCGAAGGAAGCTCGCTGGCTGGTATTGTTGCCGGTGCAAAAAGGCTTGGCCTGCAGGCGACGGCGTTTCAGCTTTCGTCGCCACAACGGCTGCGCGAGCTGCCGCTTCCCTGCGTGGCTTTTGTAGAACATGACCATTTCATTGCGGTTACACACGTCACTGCGAAGGGTGTGACGTACGTCTGCAGCGACTGTGGACCGTGGCCAGGCGGCCCGGTGAGCCTCACATGGTCACAATGGGATGCAATAGATCCCAGTGCAATGATCGCTATAGTGCGACCACACACGGTAGCTGCCGCACGGGTGAAACTACTGGCAGCTGGCTACACGAGTTTCGGCAACATGGTGGCATCCGCCGCGGTCGCCGTATTGGCTGGCGTGCGCCTGCAGACTGGGGGTGGCAGCGGTACAACGCCTATTACTGGATCAAACAGAACCATAGAGTGTGGGTATACCCAAGCTACAACTCACTGCACTAAACAAACAATGTGTCCTGTCTCCGGAGATCGGAA
>JAJYCW010000138.1 GCA_021777995.1 bacterium | reverse complement strand
TCAGCAGGTATCTCAGCTTCGTGCAGGACTTGGTGCTTTTGAGGCAGAAACCCTCAACCCCACCATCCAATACTTAGGTATTGGCGCAGAAAACCTGTCGGCATCGCAGAGCCAGATTGCGGATACCAACGTTGCCGCGACCGTAGTAGACCTTACCAAGTCGCAGATCATTGAGCAGGCCGCTACCTCCGTGCTGGCACAGGCCAATGCAGAGCCGCAGAACGTTCTAAAGCTGATCCCGTAACGTTCGTAACAAATCGAATAGTACGGCAATTACGCGCCCCCAGATTCATCAAGATCTGGGGGCGCGCTGTTGCGCATATTCCAAATCTAGAACTATGGCCGACTGCTATCCCTCCAGACCCAACCGCTGCTATCCGCATGCCAGCAACTGCACATTATATGAGACTAATCAGGCATATCACCCGCTGCTGCACCCGGCTACTAGCCCTTCAAGAACACCGTCTATGCCGGGAATCAAGGCACCTTGCGAGGCTACCAAACAGGTGGTTTGGTGGTTGCAATAAACCAGATTAATTACCGAAAACAATCGCTTTAATAGGCCGATAAAATTATTGAAATAAATGCATTGTAGTACCCGAAAAACATGTTAAATATACCTGGCCGCGTGGAAGAAGCTAAATGTGAGATGAGCCAAAGTAAGGAAACAATGGCTCCAGGGTAAAGGTTCCAGGCATGTCATACTGCCTTGAATCTGGGTTGCGGCAGGAAGTCGCAACCGGCGCCTTCACGGAGGAATGTAAAGAATTATGGGACTGTACATCAACACTAACGTAACAGCAATGGATGCATTGAGGAACCTGAACAATATCAGCGGAACCGTTGCTGGAGACATTCAGAAGCTATCCAGTGGTCTGGCCATCAACTCAGCGGCAGACAACCCCTCTGGACTGATTATTTCAGAGAATCTGAAGGCTCAAATCAATGGCCTGAACCAGGCAGTAGCAAACAGTCAGGATGCAAATAACCTGATAAAAACAGCCGATGGTGCCCTGTCATCGGTAAACGGTCTGCTGGATACTATTCGCCAGCTAGCAGTACACGCGGCCAACACAGGCGTAAACGACCAGGTGGCAGTGCAGGCGGATCAGCAGCAGATTACAGCGGCGGTAGGTTCTATTGAAAGAATAGCGGAAAATACTCAGTTTGGCTCCAAACACCTCCTCGATGGTACATCTGGAATTACAGCATCAATCGTGGCTCCAAAGGATGTTGCTGGCATCAACCTTGGCAGCCAGTTCAACAATCTCTCAACGCAGAGCGGCACCCTCAGCATACAGGTTAACAACGCGGCAACGCGCGCTGTGTCGATTGGTAATGTCACCTATGCCACGGTTAATGCGAGCCTTGCCACGGCGGGCGGTACGCTTGTGAATAACAATGGCGGCACAATTGTCATTAACGGACAGTCGATAAAAGTTACGGGTTCCGACACGGTTCAGACGGTGCTTAACGACATCAACAACTTGTCTGCCAGCACAGGAGTATCTGCCCAGTTCAGCAGTGGCAATGGTTCAGGCGTCATTGTTCTTTCTCAGCAGACCTATGGTGCGAACTTCAAGATTAGCGAAAACGAAAGTTCCAAACTTATCGCGGGTACCACAGGAACGCTCGTTGCTGGTCTCAACGCTACCGTCACCGTTACCGCCTATGCTCTGCTTAACGGCGCGGTGACCACCACGGTTTCCACCTTCACAGGTGGCCGAGCCAGTACAGACAGCGGGCTGTTGGTTTCGGACACTCTTGGCAACAGCTTGCTTCTTACAGAAGGTGCCCTTACCGACGCCACTGGCAGTACGGTTGCCGTGGCGAACGTAATGTCCGGCAGCCTGCAGTTCCAGGTAGGGGCAAATGCAGGCCAAACCGTAAGCGCCAGCCTGGGGAATGTTCGCACCACTGAACTGGGTACAACTGCGGTGGCCGGCCTAAACCTATCTAACATTGACGTTACAACAGCCTCTGGGGCCAGCAACGCCATCCTGGTTACGGATAGTGCTATTCAACAGGTGTCCCAACTGCGCGCCGGGCTTGGCGCCTTTGAGGCAGAGACCCTCAACCCCACCATCCAGTACCTGGGCATTGGCGCTGAGAACCTTTCGGCATCGCAGAGCCAGATCGCAGATACCAACGTTGCCGCTACCGTAGTAGACCTTACCAAGTCGCAGATCATTGAGCAGGCTGCTACATCCGTGCTGGCACAAGCCAATGCAGAGCCACAAAACGTACTGAAGCTGATCCCTTAAAACCAATTCAGCGAGCTTAATAAAACGCGCCCTCGAATTCAACCGAGTTCGGGGGCGGTTTTGCTGTAAGAACGAGGATACAATTAATGATAGGCAAACGCGCAGGTAAAAAAAATTATAAAAAATCAGAATCTACATGTTAAATATACCGGGATGCGTGGAATAACCCTTATGTGAGGGGAGCCATAGTAACATTTAGCGTGGCTCCAGGTAACAGGGAATGCGATGTATGTCGCAATGGCCCTGGGTTGTGGCAGGAAGTCACAGCTAACGCCTTCACGGAGGAACTACAAGTATATGGGACTGTATATCAACACCAACGTAACAGCAATGGATGCGTTGCGCAATTTGGGTAACATCAGCGGTACTGTCGCAGGAGACATCCAGAAACTGTCTAGTGGTCTCGCCATCAACTCGGCGGCCGACAACCCGTCAGGCTTAATTATATCAGAGAATTTGAAGGCTCAGATCAACGGCCTAAACCAGGCGGTTGCTAACAGTCAGGATGCCAATAACCTCATTAAAACTGCTGACGGCGCTCTCTCGTCTGTAAGCGGACTTCTGGATACCATCCGCCAGCTGGCAGTGCACGCAGCTAACACCGGTGTAAACGATCAGGTCGCAGTGCAGGCAGACCAACAGCAGATTACCGCAGCCGTTGGTTCTATTGAGCGAATTGCAGAGAACACGCAGTTTGGTTCCAAGCACCTTCTAGACGGTACGTCTGGTATAACCGCCTCCATCGTGACGCCCAAGGATGTTGCAGGAATTAATCTCGGGAGCCAGTTCAACAACCTCTCTACCCAAAGCGGCACCCTCAGCATTCAGGTAAACAACGCTGCTACTCGTGCTGTATCCGTTGGTAATGTGACCTACGCCACCGTCAACTCAAGTCTTGCCACAGCTGGTGGAACGCTCGTAAATAACAACGGTGGAACTATCGTCATCAACGGCCAGTCAATCAAGGTTTCTGCCTCCGACTCTGTTCAGACAGTCCTCAACGATATCAATAACCTGTCCGGCAGTACTGGCGTCTCTGCCCAGTTCAGCAGCGGTAATGGTTCTGGTGTCATTGTTCTTTCACAACAGACCTACGGTGCTAACTTCAAGATTAGTGAAAATGAGAGTTCAAACCTCATCGCCGGTACTACTGGTACGCTCGTTGCTGGTCTCAATGCTACCGTCACCGTTACCGCCTATGCGCTGCTTAACGGCGCCGTGACCACCACGGTTTCCACCTTCACCGGTGGCCGATCCAGTACAGACAGCGGTCTGTTGGTTTCCGATACCCTGGGTAACAGCCTGCTGCTTACAGAAGGCGCCCTTACCGACGCAACAGGTAGCACCGTTGCTGTGGCCAACGTCACCTCCGGCAGTCTGCAGTTCCAGGTAGGCGCCAACGCGGGTCAAACCGTTAGCGCTAGCCTTGGTAACATACGGACATCCCAGCTGGGAACAACCGCAGTCGCTGGTCTTAACCTATCGAACATAGACGTAACAACGGCGGCCGGTGCAAGTAACGCAATCCTGGTTACCGATAACGCCATTCAGCAGGTATCTCAGCTTCGTGCAGGACTTGGTGCTTTTGAGGCAGAAACCCTCAACCCCACCATCCAATACTTAGGTATTGGCGCAGAAAACCTGTCGGCATCGCAGAGCCAGATACCAACGTTGCCGCGACCGTAGTAGACCTTACCAAGTCGCAGATCATTGAGCAGGCCGCTACCTCCGTGCTGGCACAGGCGAACTCTGAACCTCAGAACGTTCTGAAACTAATCCCGTAACATTCGTCAAAACACGGATATTACATCTCTCTTGCGCCCCCTGGTCCACCAATACCTCGGGGCGCTTTCGGTTGCAGGCAACTTTTGCATTCCTCCTCTCCGTTAAGCAAGGCGAAACATCCTTAAGGTACAATAAACCAGAACAACTTATAACGCGAACACGCACCTGGATCGGGGTTATTGAACCAACATTCACCATGACAGAGCCACCTACAACCACATTTGACGACATCATGCACAGGGGAATGCAGCGTGCTCGTGCATACCAGTGGTCGGCAGCTGTCGATGCCTACCGACGTGCGGTAGCTCTGGAACCTGAGTCTGCTGAGGCCCGGTTCCGACTGGGCTGGGCACTCTGGAATCAGGCGGATAGCGAACGGCCCACCCTAACCGACCTTGCAGTTGTTTATGGCGCACAGATGCTGGGCCTTGATCAGGCCGCCCGCGATGGCCGAAAACGTCTGCAGGGCAACCGGCTGCTCCTAAAGGATGCAGTTTTTTATCTGAATTCTGTTATAGATCGAGAACCAAACAGCGCCCGCGCCTACTTCTATCTCTCCAAAACGCTGCAAGCACTGGATTTAAGAACCGAGGCGGAAGAGGCAGCCCGCATGGCGGCCAAACTGGATCCTGACAACGAAGCCTATAATACTATGGTTAAAACCATAGATCACGGATCGCTTTCAATTCCCGCTGTAGAACACAGCCCAAATGCGCCACAAACATGGGATGATCTGGTACTCAATCCCCGTACAAAGCGAGAACTTCGCCAGATGCAGCTGATGCTGGAAAAGCCCGATCTTGCGAGTGATCTTGGAGTTCAGCCACCCACCGGCATCCTACTCAAAGGCCCTCCGGGAACCGGCAAAACGACGATAGCGCGAATCCTGGCGCACCAGGCAAAGTGTAGCTTCTTCTCCATTACGCCTGCAGACATCCAGCAAATGTACGTAGGTGAAAGCGAAAAACGAGTGAAGGAACTGTTTGAACGCGCGCGTGCAAATCCACCTTCCATTATCTTTATCGACGAAATTGATGCCCTGCTCCCCATCCGTCAGGGGGGAATCGCAATACATTCAGATAAAGTGGTGAACCAGTTTCTTCAGGAGATGGATGGCCTAACGCACAACTCACGTGTATTTGTTATAGGGGCCACCAACAGGCCGGACATGCTCGACCCAGCGGTAAGGCGAGGGGGTCGTCTCTCCAGAGAGATTGAGATACCCCTGCCCGACGAGGAAGCGCGTCTGCTGTTGTTTCGAATTTGTACAAGAACTGCGACACTGGATGACGACGTTGACCTTCAAGTACTTGCCCGGCTAACAGAAGGATACAGCGGGGCAGATATTAAAGCGCTCGTTAACGAAGCGGGGATGCTTGCACTTATACGCATTGCTGACATGGACGAAAGTTGCTCCCGCAGCCTGTTAATGCAAGACTTTGAGGGCGCGTTAGAAAACCTTGGCTAGGGCCTAAGAGATACCAGATTTTACTGAGGAGAGATGAGGATGTCGAAACTTATACTGTTGCGTCACGGACAGTCTGCCTGGAACCTGGAGAACCGATTCACGGGATGGATTGATATTGATCTGACACCACAGGGAATGACCGAAGCGCGCGAAGCGGGTGAAAAGATAAAGGTTGCGCACATTCATATTGATGAAGCGTTTACGAGCGTGCTGAAGCGCGCGATTGACACGCTTACATTATGCCTGCATGCCTGCGGACAGCAAAATGTACCTGTTAGCTACGATCAGGCGCTTAACGAACGTCATTATGGCGACCTGCAGGGCCTTAATAAGGATGAAACCGCACAGAAATTTGGCGCAGAACAGGTAAAGATCTGGCGGCGCAGCTACGCGGTAAGACCTCCAGGCGGCGAAAGCCTTGAGGATACCGCAGCACGCACGCTTCCCTACTTCAAAAAGCACATTGTGCCCGCGCTTCAGGCGGGCAAAAACGTCATAGTCTCAGCACACGGTAACAGTCTTCGCGCAATCATCATGTATCTTGACCAACTTACAGAGGAACAGGTTTTAGAGCTTAACGTTCCTAATGGCGTACCCATAGTATATGATTGCGACTCCAAGGGCAATCCCCTCGCGAAAGCCGAGCTGTAGTCAACGGGGCGAGGGACGGTGGTTATGCTCGCTTTTATCGCCGTATGGGGGTGGCTTGCAGTAGCGCTGGCTGCAGCGGTGGCTGTGGGTAGCGCCTACACAATCTGGCGCCAAACGGCTCTGCGCAACTGGCGGCGGCTGGCCGCCCAGTTGAGCGGCGAATGTAAACCTCGCGACGCCTTCTCGCCCGCTCTTATCGCAGGAACGCTAAATGGCAGGCCCTACATTTTAGAAACCGCGGTAAGTCACGAGGATGACGCCCCTTACTTCCACACACGGGGCGCGCTGCCTCTTCGTAATCGCGCGGCATTTATTCTTGGACTTAGACGAAAAAGCCTGCTAGAGGAGGCTCAAACACGCCGTGAAACGATCACCCACGAGGTTAGCGATCCAGATTTTAGCCGCAAATTCATGCTCTCGTGCAATAACAGTGCGCACCTGCTTACTGTTCTTGGTGTAAATGCGTGCAAAACGCTACAGAAATACCATGACGTGGAGGTGTACGTTAGGTTACAGGAGATTGAATGGCGACGTAGCGGCCAGATCGGAAGCCTTAAGGTAATTAACGAACTGAATGAGGTGATCTCTCAGCTAGCAGATAAGATTGATGCCCTTCCTCCTTCAACTCTCACATTATCCGAGAAGCTCTCAGACGAGGCCGTAATCGAAAAGGGTGTCTAGATGGCGCGGTAGTGAGTAAAATAGTGGTTTGTTCCCCCACTCCGTGTCGCTTATTTACATGACTCGTGGCCAGCCGGAGAACTAGAGCATCGCTCACTATAATCGACTGGACTGTAAGTGTTTGTTCGCCCAGACGACGGACACCGTGCCAGAAATTCCATTCGGCAATGAGCACAGCAGAATGGCGTCTTACAACTCTATTGGCTACAAGAGTACAACGACGTGCGTGGTAAACCAACATTGGTTACTGGCTGTGCACCATAGAGAAGGTGTGGATGAAGGCGATCAGCAGAGTGCGCCCGGTTGCGCCAAACGAATAGTTCCTCACTGCAGGTTTGGCTCAGCGCCGCTAGGGTCTCGCGTAAGAAAGCTGCCGTGCGCAGGGCTGTAGTAACGATAGGTAAGCAGGCACAAGTCGGTCTCTTTGTTGTACATTGGCCTCAACTCGATCGCCCATCTCTCACGGCTATGTACTTTGTAAAAAGCGGTTTTGGCCACATCAAGCAATCACCAGTTGGCCTTCATTTTCATATGGGATCGAAGCACAATTTCGCGCATAACCTGGTACTCCCTTTGGGATATGGGCTGGAACCACGGCATTACCCCAGCTCCTTGTACAGAACGGCCAATAGCTTTGCCGTAATCGCTGTACACCACCAGGCACCAGTTTACGGGCAGCATTCCTTCACAAAGCCACACATGGTGAGTGCCCGGTTCAAGGTATACATAATGGATTCCGACGATGCCAGGAATATGCCACGTTCGCACTTTGCCCCCCACCACCATGGTTACCGCATTGTAAGTGGTAGAGTAGGTAAGCCGGTCAGTAGCTGGGTCATAATCCCACATATTCCCAGCGCGTCTATCACACCTGCGCACGAACTTCAGTAAGGCGGCGCTACTCATAGGCATCCTGTATAACAGACGCGGCGGTTCGCCAGGCCGGTTCAACATCACCGCACCGCCCTTCGTGATGACGGCATACGCTGGGCTCAAATAGTTACCCCTGCCACTAAGTGCCCCCTTAACGGGTGTGTAGACATGGCTCTTAAGGTTGTACAACAGTACATGCGGCATCCCTGTTTGAGGGTGCACGTTGATGAGTACATTGTTGTCACCCACTGCACTCACCTTCGGCTGGCTAATACCACTGTTCACGCGCGAAACCTGCACCGGTTTTGGATTTCCCGCACCCTCATCAGTTATGGTTCGTGAAACTTCAGTGTCAGGATCGGAAGGTAAAATCACCACCATATTGTACAGCCAGTATTTCGGCGTAACGAGATAAGTGTCTCCGGCCCAAGGAATTACATTAATCACACTGCCACGGAAGAGCCAACTGTGCCCGTTGTCAACCATAACGGGTCGTTCGATGTACGGAAGTGAATTCATTGGGCGAAACTCGAACGCCAGGAACTTGTAGCCAGCAGCCACGCAAACTACCATTAGCAACACTGCAATCACGCGGCTATGCAATCCACAACACCGGATTAACCCTGGCTTTGTCAATATTATTGATCCCTTAAAGTCTAAAAAGGCCGGATTTGTTAAAATCGCTATTCAACAAAAACAATCCCATCTATGGGCATCGCACTTATTTTTGGCGGATCGGCACAATCAATCATGTCCTGAGCCCAATCGTGGCAGCAATAAATCGGAAAATGATAGTCCGGCAAGTTCTGGCTAGATTGTGCGATACAATCACAAAGGCGCAATTCATTACCAAGCGAGTCTTGTCCCCAACCCGGCAATGGCCAGTTGTAATTACCAGGGCCGTTATGAGGGTCATTACGGTCAACACCACCTGGTCCAGCGTTTAGCCGCCCAGGTCCCCAGGGCCATACTGTCCCTGGATAAAACCCGTAGGAAACCTGGGGATAACGCCCAGTCCTATCGCACGGATAACCGGGAATTTGGCACTGAATGAGGTCGAAATGGATAAACCAGTGTGGAGGCATCTCCGGGACGAATTTCATTTCAGCCAGTCCGCTGGGGTCGTGGCCTGCAACCGGGTTCTGCCTGGCGTAGGCGTAGAGGTTTGGCTCCGCGCCGCTAGGGTCTCGCGTAAGAAAGCTGCCGTGCGCAGGGCTGTAATAGCGATAGGTAAGCAGGCACAAGCCGCTTTCGGCATCGGTGTAGTACCCAAACTGCGCGCCGTAACCAAACGGGCTGCTGCCCCAGTTAGTGCTTGATGCTGCACCGTAGCTGTCGTACATGGCCGTGCCAATGACAGTGCCAACACTATTCAGTTGCTGCACGGCGTTGCCCTGCGTATCGAAAGCGTAAAACACGCTGCCGCTGGCGGTATGTCGCGAAAGCAAGCCGCTCGCACCAAAGGTGTTCACTGCCGCAACATTACCGGTGGAATCCAGTTCGCAGACGGGTTGCGTTCCGTCGTAAAGATAGTAGGTTCTCCCTGAAGACGATTGTTTCCAGGCGCGTCGCCCATTCCCATCGTACCCAAATGTGAGGGAGCTACCGTAGCTAACCAGCCGGTCTTCCGCATCGTAGGAACATGCGCTGCCATAAAAGGTGGTAGGATCGCCTTCCGCGTCGTAGGTGTTCGCGGCGTTCTCATCCGAAACACCGAACGTTTGCAGCACCCCTTTAAAGGTCGTCAGGTTGCCTGCGGGGTCGGTCGCGAACTGTTCGTTGTAACCACCCAATCTGGTCGACTGTTCCTGGGAAATTCTGTTCTGGCTGGTGTAGTCGTACTGGGTGGTACCGCTGTATGCCGCCACGCCACCAACCATTGAGGTCTCGCTGGTACAATTTCCTGGTCCATCGTAGGTTAGCTCGCTTCCACTGCCGACAACACCACCAAACTGGCTTAGAATGTTGTTATTGGCTGGTAGTCTATTTGCCAGCTCCATGACAAAGCCACGAGGGTTGTACGTATAAACCGCATTTACGGCATTACCCGATTGCTGCGACCAAAGCCATCCATTATCGAGGTACGACCAACTGAACTGTTCGCCCAAGGGGTTCGTAAGCCCCGTTAGCTCACCTCTGCCATCATAAGTGTAATCGAATGATCCCGCTGGGGTGGTCATGCTAGAACGCGATCCGTCTGGATAGTAATTATAATCTAGTGACTGTTTGGGCAGTCCAGTGTAGGTGGTATTTACCTCTATTCTCGAATTGTTATCATCATAGGATTCGCTCATGCTTCCGGTTGGGTCTGTCATGGCAGTGACCCGGCCATAGCTGTCGTAAGTTAAAGCAATGTCGCTAGAAGGGCTCGCCGGGTACTGCACCGCGGTTAGCTTGCTTTCTGGGTCGTTGTAAACAAAGTTGGTTACAATGCCCCGTGCATCAATCCTTTGGAGAATGTTGCCATTGGCGTCAAATGCCACGAATTGCCTGCTCGTACCGTCTGGCAGCGTGATGCCGCTCATGTACCCGGCGGTATTGTACGTAATGTTAGTGGTATGACCATTGCCATCGGTGCGAGCGATCAGCCGGTACAGTCCGTCGTAGGTGAAGGTCTCAGGAAATGTACTGCCGGACACGCTGAGGCGCTCACCATTTTGACCGTAGGTTATAGATGTCTGTCGGACCAGGTTGCCTGCCTCATCATAAAGGTTGATGGCGGTCTTTGGCCCGCCAACGTAAAGATCG
>JAJYCW010000137.1 GCA_021777995.1 bacterium | reverse complement strand
GCATGCCAGCCATTTGAAAAAATTGGTATTCAGGCGCTTCGACTGCTCATGAAGCGTATTGAGAACCCGGTTGGGGCAACCTGCACGGACATCGTGCTGGAAGCACCCATCGAGGTTAGTTCGAGTACCAAACCAGAGGTGGTTCCGGTTTAAGGGCCCCTCATGCAGCAGAGTACAATCTGTCGGTATGACTGGTTAAGTGGAGGAATAGCTCATGAATCAACTTCATCGCCGCGCATTCACGCTGATTGAATTACTGGTAGTAATCGCAATCATTGCAATTTTAGCGGCCATTCTCTTCCCTGTATTTGCGCAAGCCAGGGAAAAAGCCCGTGCTATCGATTGTGTATCAAATGTCAAGCAGATCACGCTAGGCATTCTGATGTATATGCAGGACTACGATGACACCATTATGCCTGTAAAGAACGACTCGAATGGTGCAGCCGGGTCGTGGGGCTGGTTTGACGGTGGTAACAGGTTAGACTGGGACCAGGTCGTTCTGCCCTACGTGAAAAGCCCGTTGTCAAGTGGCGCTTCCATATTTCACTGCCCCGATCTCGAAGCTGATTTTTACCATCAATGGAGTGCAAACCCAACAAATGGCGGCCCGCAGTGGTCAGCAATGTTCGTTACATATGGTCTGAACATCGATTACCTTCAGCCAGACCCCGGCTGCGATCCTTCGCAGCTACTTCCTAATGCACAATACGTTTTTGGTTATCCAGTTACTGAAGCGCGCATTGAGGAACCAGCCAGCACAGTACTTGCGACCGACACCAAACCTGCCGTCATCTATTCTGGTGGGTGTGCAGGTTGCTTCTACCCGAGTAACATTGTAGACTCGCCAGCCGATTACGGACCTAACGTAAAGGCGTGCGGTATCGATGCGTGGGGTTACAATGACGCGTACGAGAGTGGTCCTCAGGGTATTGGCGGCCCAACCGGGACAGTGGATACATCCACAGATGAGTTTGATCCTCGCCACTCAAACGGCGGCAACGTCTCGTTCTGCGATGGACACGTAAAGTGGATGACCCCGGGAGCACTAGCTGCCGGCACCAACTGGACCGTCAACAGTTCCGATGGCAAAGTATCCATTACAGACCTGTCGCAGTACCTATGGTCTCTCAACAAGTCGGGTTCCGACCTCTAGTCTGATTGCCTCCCAGTGCTGCCGGCGACTGCCGGCGGCACTGCAATTCTCAACAGGATGTTGTCATGCGAACGTACCCTTTTAATACCGTTCTGAAAGTTCTTCTCGCGGCGGGATGCGTGGTATCCGTGGCAGGATGTCATCAGGATCCATCCATTACCTCGGCACCACCTGCACCAAAAAATGCGGTGGCTCCGCCTGCTGTGACTCAACGATTTCCTCATCACAGATTGCCACCTTTGGTAGTCAATGGTAAGCCGAACGGCGCGAGCAACGCTGTTCCCACAAAGTAAAACCTTTCGGCTCTAACTCTTCTAGGGTTGCCGAGCTGCTAGTGCCCGCCTCTTGGCCATTGAATGCAGCCTTATGGACGCAGGTTCACTAGCAGCACTTTTAAGCACGACTAACCAGACTCTGTGATTGGATGATGCCTCTTGGCCCCAAACCTAGCGGCTGGCACGGATGTCTCACAGGTTCTTTTTTAGCCTTGTTAGGGCGATGCATCTCATCGTAACTCTGATTCATCGCTAAGTTCTCGGTGAGTTGCAGCACCTCCAGTACCACGCCCTATTCCAATATTCGTCCTAGCCGCGTTTGCCTTGCGGCTGTGTTAAACAATGAGACAACTTAATCGAATGTGCCATCCGTAACCCGATGCGTTCCAAAGCCGCGGGAGCGTCGAGTTGTCACAGGCAAAATGGGCCGAGAAGTGCAAAACTACCGTCTTCGTCAACCAATTTGTAAGTTTTGCTTGCGTCAGGGTATAATGACGCGTTCAGCGCAACTCTGGTTTACCGCTAGTAACTTGCGCTGTAACTCCAGCATTCCTGGAGTAATATCCCGCTTCATCCTTCTTGAGATGAAGCCAACTCGGCGCAGGGCGCCAGAATGACCAGGGGAGTTCTATTTAATGCGGCATTACGAAACCATGTATATCGTTGATCCAGATGTTTCCGAAGAGGCTCTAGAAACCATCATTACCAGGTTTAATACGGTTGTCACCGATGGTAAAGGGGAGATTGTAGAGTCGGGTTTGTGGGATCGCGGTCGAAGACAGCTAGCCTATCCCATCAATCGCAAGCGCGAAGGCATCTACGTACTCATGCAGTATGTAGCCGAGCCCGAGGTTCCTAAGGAGCTTGACAGGCTCTTCCGCATTAGCGACGATATTATGCGGCACCTCATCGTTCGAACGGACGACAAAGAGGAATAGAGGAATTGTGCACCTCTGCATGTAATCATTTGCCAGGCTATTGGAACATGGCGTTGTCGCCAGCTCCTCACCAACCCGCTGAACAGGAGAGTTTGCCATGCTTAACCGCGTCGTACTCGTAGGTCGGCTTGTTGCAGATCCCGAGGTGAGATACACGCCGGCAGGTGTGCCGGTCGCCCAGCTTCGTGTAGCCGTCAACCGCATTACCAAGAACGAAAACGGTGAGTATGAATCCGACTTCTTCAACGTGGTAGCGTGGCGAAGAACCGCAGAATTTGCACAGAATTACCTTTCTAAAGGCCGACTTGTCTCTATAGACGGTAGGCTGCAGACCCGTTCATGGGTTGATCAGACCAGCGGCCAGAAGCGCACAGCTTTTGAGATCGTTGCAGACAACCTGGAGGGGTTGGACAGGAAGAGCGAAGGCTTTTCCGATCAGCATACCTCTATAAGTGAACCAGGCAGCGAACATATGTCCGGAGCTGCACGTTCGGCCCAGCCACCTTCAATACCACCAGTAGACGACGAGCACGATCCCTTTGCGGATGAGTGACTTGCAACTGGTAATTAAGAAAAGGATTCGATAATATGTCTCAAGGCCCTGTCTCCGCACCGGCTCCTAATGGTACAACACCAGCACCGGCCCCTTCGCATGGTGAGCGACCATCTGGTCCTCCCTCCCGCGGCGGTGGAAAGCCCGGCGGCAAATATGGCAAATTCCGCCGCCAACGGCGCAAAGTTTGCATCTTCTGTGTAGAAAAAGTAAAGTCGATTGACTATAAGCAGATGGCCCGCATCTCCAAGAGGCTCACAACTGATCGCGGCAAGATCGTTCCGCGCCGCACAACCGGCACGTGCGCCAAGCATCAACGAATGGTTAGTGAGGCCATAAAACGAGCGCGGCATATGGCACTTGTCGCATTCGTTACAGACTAGCCCTACATAATTGGTACCTGTGAGTGCGGGGTAAACGCAGAATAACTGCAAAATACCCGCACTCATTTCCGTTAGGGTATTCGCCAGTTCTGGTTGCAGAATGTTCGATTATTTTATGCTAGCACCTTAAAAACAATGGGTGTTCACCTGCTATTCCGCGCGAGTTCTTCCCACCCAAAATAGAATGGCAGTCCGCGCCATTGTTGCATCGTTCGCACTAGATTGAGGATTCCAAACATGACAGAGCAGTACGCCACAGCACTTAACGCGATTGTAGATCCCGAAACAAGGTTAAAAAAGGACCCGCTAAACATGATGGAGCTGGTTCTCAAATTCCCGGCACAGTGTCGAGAGGCATCAGAAATAGCCTGGCACTATGGCAGTGGTCGCTCCACGTCCCACGATGTGCGCAATATCGTCGTTACGGGTTTGGGCGGCAGCGCAATTGGCGGCGATTTTCTACGCGTGCTTGCCGATGAGTATGGTCCTCTGCCGTTGCAGGTTAATCGAGACTACACGCTTCCAAACTGGGTAGGGTCGTCAACCCTGGTAATAGCAGGCTCGTACAGCGGTAATACAGAAGAGACGCTTGCCGCCTATGCCGCAGCCTCGGCAGCAGCTGCGCCAACGGCTATAGTGAGCAGCGGTGGTAAGCTTTCAGAACTCGCACGGCTGGATGGTTGTGCAATTGCCACCGTTCCTGGCGGTCAGCCGCCAAGGTCAGCAACGGGGTACATGTTCTTCCCCGCACTTAACTATCTGGCAAGCCGAAGTTTCATCCGTCACAACTTTGATGCCGACATGGATGAAACCTTTGCCATACTAGAACAGCAGGCAGCCGAACTGGGCCCTGAAGTAGAGTTTGACAAAAATCCTGCGAAACAGCTCGCTGCTAGCCTATACGGAACTATACCTGTCGTTTACGGAACCCAGGGTTTTCGTGGTGTCGCTGCTTATAGATGGAAGTGCCAATTCAACGAAAACACTAAAATTGCCGCCTTCTCAAACGTTCTTCCCGAGCAAAACCACAACGAAATCCTCGCCTGGGTTCAGGCAAAAAAGCAGGCAGAAAAGTGGTCTGTGATATTCCTACGTGATCCCGCAGGTATCGAAAATGGCCGAATAGCTCGACGTACACAGGTTACTAGTGAGATAATTGCCCCGGATGCGACTATTCATGAAGTCACTTCTCGAGGCACCTCCATGTTGGCACGCCTCTTCTCATTGGTATACATGGCAGATTTCGTATCGGTGTACCTCGCATACCTTTATAATGTATGCCCAA
The DNA here is from genome assembly GCA_021777995.1 of bacterium. Lineage (GTDB taxonomy): Bacteria > Armatimonadota > Chthonomonadetes > Chthonomonadales > Chthonomonadaceae > JAJZFK01. Next base: position 5,958 of record JAJYCW010000137.1, on the reverse strand, counting down.
CAGACATTGGTCATATAGATCATTTGAAGAAAGCGCTTGCATAGGCGTTGCTAAGTAGCATCTAAACAAAACACGCTGGAGGTATTCGAATTTCTCGAACGCCTCCAGCGTTTCATTTGGAAGCTTGTTAAACTCCCCTGTCACACCACTCGCTATTTTATTTGGGCGCGGATGACCCCGAAATCCTATTTAATTGTCACATTATGTAATTAACCACGAACGAGCTTTTTAAGCAATTACAGTCTATTTAAGCAATCTCCGCACATAACACACACTATTATTGACGTAATTTGACCAGATATCGTTCCCACAGTACCGAAATTTTACGAGGTAAGAGTTAAATCGCCCCAAGCCAATTTCGCCAATCCTGGTATTTTCACCTGAAGCTATTGCCATGAAGAGCCGACAATTTATTCAGTAAGCCCATATTGCATTCCGATATGCCATGTGGACTGCACATTCCAATTGGGAATATGGGTGGCACTTCCCTCCTATAATTCATCCAAAGGGAGCAGGTTATGTTAGACAGTCTATTTGGTAACAGCTCGTTCAGTGCGATGACCGAGGCCCTCAACGCTTCCACGTTGCGCCAGCAGGTTATTGCCAATAACCTCGCCAATGTAAACACCCCTGGGTACAAGCGGCAATCAGTACAGTTTGAGTCTGCACTGGATGCAGCACTAAAACAGCGAGCAGGTGGTGTGTACGCAGTACCGCAGCAATCCATAAGTGCCATTAAGCCAACCGTAGTGACAGATAACTCAACGAGCATGCGCACAGATGGAAACAATGTAGATCCCGAAGTGGAGAACGCCGACCTCGCCATCAACACGATCAAGTATGAAACGCTGGTTCAATCGGTTACCAACTACTTCCAGGATCTCAAGACTGCCGTACTAGGTCGGTAATCAACCAACAAACTCCGAGGAAAGCCATGTCATTAGGAACAGCCATTCAGATTAGCGCCTCCGGCCTTACTGCCGAACGGCTTCGGCTGGATGTCATCAGCAACAATATTGCAAATGTCAATACTACACGCACCGCCAACGGCCAGCCTTATAGGCGCCAGATTGTAACATTTCAAGAGAGGCAGCCTTCCGGCTTTTCAGCCATGCTCGCAGCCGCTACAGGAAATCCCATCGGCTCACCGGCTGGTGATGGTGTAGAGGTAAGCAGCATTGCTCCGGATATGTCCACACCCTTCAAAAGCGTTTATGATCCCGGGAACCCCGATGCAAATGCAAAAGGTTACGTGAAAATGCCTAACATCAGCCCCATTATCGAAATGGTCGATATGATTTCGGCATCGCGCTCCTACGAAAGCGGCGTAACCGCCATAGACGACGCAAAACAGATGCAGATGCGCGCACTTAGCATCGGCAGCGCATGAGGAGTTTTTCATGATTAACCCTGTTACTTCCATATCATCGGCTACGTCGCTCTTGGGGGCAGTGGGTCCGGCCCCTACTTCAGCACTAGCGGGCCAAACAAGCTCTACCTCCTCAATGGCGGGTGCCTCCGGCCAAAGCTTCGGGCAAATGCTTGAGAGCGCCATCGGCCAGGTAAATAACGCCCAACTTCACGCTGCGGACCTTCGTTCGCGATTCGCCGCCGGTGAACCCATGGACGTCCACAAGGTGATGATTGCTGGTGAAGAGGCAAGTGTAGCTCTCAATCTGGCTGTACAGGTGAGAAACAAAATCACCGACGGGTACACCCAGTTAATGCAGGTCTCCATTTAGGGAACCTATCCCATGGCTGCCGCCTTACCTTGGGCGGCAGCAACATAGCTATTTATGGTGGCTGATTTTCTGCCAGTAAACAGCGGCAGATCAGCAAGAATGAAGGAAGGATACAACCGTGCTCCAACGTGTGCGCGAAACGTGGGACCGGCTGGGCCGTAATAATCAGATCATCCTCGCCGCCTCTGTGGCTGGCGTGGTGATCGCATTTGTAGGGTTTTTAGCCTGGGCCAGCACGCCAGATTATGTACCACTGTTTTCCAACCTGTCTGCTCAGGATGCGAATGCTATCACCTCAAAGCTGAGCCAGGCAGGCGTACCCTATCAGATTACCCAAGGTGGCTCTGCAATTGAGGTACCAGCACAGGACCATGATAAGTGGCAGATGAAACTGCTGAGCGAAAACCTTCCTGCACAGAGCAATAACGCTACTGCGAATAACTCGACCGACATCCTCTCCGGCGGAAGTATCGGTGACACGCAGGCAATACAGGACCGACGCCTGCTCCTCGCGCTCGACCAGCAGGTGGGCGGTGTCATCTCAAACATGGACGCAGTTCAGTCGGCTACGGTAACGTACGCGCCCTCCAATAACGATCCGCTGGTGGTGGATCACCACTCAGCGTCGGCTGCCGTATTTATCACTCTCAAGCCTGGCCAGCAGCTCTCCGACGAGAATGTACGGGCGATTGTCCGCGAAGTTCAGATGTCGTACACTGGTTTGACCGACAAGAACATCAGCGTAACAGATTCCAATGGTACGCTTTTGTGGGATGGACAACACACCGGTGGTCTGGAAGGCGACGAGTTTCACAAGCAGGAAATCGCCATGGAGCTGCAGAAGCGCGCCATGTTGCAATCCCTGTTAGACCAGGATTTTGGCCCCAACACCGCTAGCGTACTGGTACACCTTGAACTGAACCAGGATGTCATTAAAAAGCATGACGTTGTAACCACACCTGGCGCAGCCGTTACGAAGTTTGATGATACAGAGAAGCTCACGGGCCAGGGTACCACCACAGGAAAGATGCCTCAGGTTGGCGCGGCAGGTAATATGAGCGGCGCACCAGGTGGGCCCGGCGTGCCAAGTTATGCAGCTGCAACCACCAGCCCAAACGGCAACTACAGCCATGAACAGACTGGCGAAACCGATCAGCCGAACGTGTCGACAACGGACACTTCGGTCGCGCCTGGGCAGATAAAACGGTACGACGTGAGTGTTATGCTAGATAGCACGAAGTTTCAGGCCGCTCAGCTTCCCACAATAGAAGCCGCCATCAAGCAGCTCATTCAGGCAAATATCGGGTATGTGGCCAATGATCCCACGCAATCGCGTATAGTGGAAGTTACCGCTGTACCGTTCAATCATTCGGCGCAGCAGGCAGCGGCAGCAGCGGCAGCGGCAGCGACTTATTCTCGCAACATGCAGAAGGTGCTCAGCATCCTTGCCCCGTTCCTCATCATGGTTCTAGGCTTCCTACTGCTCGCCAAGTCACTACGTAAAGCAGCTCCGCAGATGCAAGGCGGACAGCTCGCACTTGCAGGCGCAGGCGCTGGCCCTGGCGGCCTCATGATCGCAGGTGGCACCGACGGCGTACTTCCAGGTGGAGAGCGCGAAGCGGGTGCGATTGCCCTCACCGGGGAACCTGGCGAACCGCATACATTTGAAGTGATAGAGGAGGCATTCGACTCCAACCTCGAGTCGATATTGCACCTCTCCCGTTCGAAACCAGAAATGGTAGCCGTGCTGCTTAAGTCGTGGCTCACCGAGGAATCAATTCAGTAGTTCTGCCGCCAATATGGGCAGTGAAAGGAGCTTACCGTGAGAGGACAAACAGCGGCAGTTACCAACAGACAAAAGGCGGCAGTGCTAATGGTTGCGCTGGGAGCAGAGGCGACTGCCAAGATCTTCCAGCATATGCGAGATGAGGAGGTAGAGGGCCTCACTCTGGAAGTAGCCCGCCTGGGTCGCGTTAACCCGGAAATTAGGCGCCAGGTGGTGGCGGAATTTCGCGAGATGTGCCTTGCCCAGGAGGTCATCTCCGAGGGTGGTATCGACCAGGCTCGCAAAGCGTTAGAGGCTGCATTTGGCGCCGACCGCGCAGCAGAGGTTGTCGGCAAGGTCGTTCAGGCACTCCAGGTGCTCCCATTCGACTTTGTGAAAAAAACGGATCCATCACAACTGCTGTCGTTTATTCAGGATGAGCACCCGCAGACCATAGCGCTTATTCTCGCACACCTTAACGCAAACCAGGCAGCGGCAGTTCTTTCTGGACTGCCACAGGAGCTTCGTGCCGAGGTAGCGCGCCGCATTGCAATCATGGATCGTACCCCGCCAGAAGTCGTGCGGGAAATTGAACGCGTGCTTGAACGAAAGCTCTCTAGTGCGGTCGTGAGCCAGTCATTCTCCGCTGTAGGCGGTGTTAAAAGTCTCGTGGAAGTTCTTAACTGGGTCGATCGTACCACGGAGAAGACCATTCTAGAGAACTTGAGCGAAAACAGTCCGGAACTTGCAGACGAAGTAAAGAAACTAATGTTTGTGTTCGAGGATGTCGTGCTGCTGGACGATGGTTCCATCCAGAAGGTCCTGCGAGAAGTAGACAACAAGGAGTTGGCTCTTGCACTCAAGGGGGTAACCGAAGAGGTTCAGAACCGCATCTACAAGAATATGAGCGAACGGGCAGCATCTATGCTGAAAGAGGATATGGAATTCATGGGGCCGGTTCGCCTGCGCAATGTAGAGGAGGCACAGCAGCGTATTGTTGGCATTATCCGACGGCTGGAAGAGGCAGGTGAAATCGTAGTTGCCCGAGGTGGTGGTGAAGAGATCATAGTATGATGAACACTCCATTTGAGGATAGCCGCGATCTCTCTTTTGTGCCGCTGATGGCACCCCAGGTACAACGTGGCGTAGCAAAGCCTACGCCCGCCAACTGGTTTGAAACCATTGCGCCTACGTTCGATGACAAAGAAACGGCCCCTGTCGAGCCCTCAGACTTCAGTAAATCGTCTGCTGGTTCAGCAGCTCGGTTGGCATTTGAGGCTATCGACGCTATAGAATCTCGTGAACAGGCAGCTCTTCAGGCTGGTAAGCCAGAACCACAGGAAATCATCAAACTGAGGCACGAAACGCTGAAAGCAGCCGAGGAACTGATGAACCAGACGCGTATACGTGCGCAGGAAATGGAAGATCAGGCGAGAGCTCGCGGATATGAAGCTGGATATTCTCAGGGGTTTGCAGCGGGCGAGGACGAGGCGAAGAGACGCGGTGCCGACATGCACCGGCAGAGCCGGGAAGAGTTTAGCCAGGCGGTAAGCACATTTGTGGCGCTCATAGAAGCCCAGCGCGCCGAATTGTGGGTACAGCAGGAACCCGTAATGATCGACCTCGTTTTTGAGCTAGCCCGCAAAGTAATCAAGATGGAGGTTGAGGCCTCGCATGCGGTTGCTTTGTCCATGGTTCAAAATACCCTGCGGCGCGTGGCAAATAGCAATACACTTCGCATTCGAGTAAACCCTGATGACCTGGAGTCAATACGTGAACATCGCGAGGAGCTTCTCTCTCTCGTCGACGGGCTTAATCACATTGACATCGTAGAAGATCGCCGAGTAGATCGCGGCGGCTGTATTGCGGATACCCCGTCTGGAACAATTGACGCCCGGGTAAGTACGCAGCTTGAAGAGCTGGGTGAGGCAATTCAGGATCTTAAAATACGGCGTGATAAAGGGCAGGACGAGGCAGCATGAACTCTACCGTGTCGATTCCAAATATAAATCCACCTCGGGTAGACCTGCAACGGTATAGTAGCCGTCTTTCAAGGTTCGATCCCGTAAAACACAACGGCACAGTCACTCAGGTAATTGGCCTGGTCATCGAGTCGATCGGCCCTCGTGCCATGGTGGGTGAAATATGCCGTATTTTCCATGATCGCACCTGTCATCACGACCCCAATAATCCGCCCGTACTCGCAGAGGTCGTTGGCTTTCGGGGTGACCGGGTGCTTCTTATGCCGTTAGGGGTAATGGACGGTATCAAACCAGGTAGTGAGGTAGTGGCCACCCGTCAGGCGCATCAGGTTGCCGTGGGTGATGACCTGCTGGGGCGTATGCTGGATGGGCTTGGCGTGCCCATGGATGGTGGTCCCACGCTTGACCTGTGCGAGTTTATGCCCGTGAATGCTCCCCCACCCAACTCACTTACTCGGCCTCGCGTAAA
>JAJYCW010000020.1 GCA_021777995.1 bacterium | reverse complement strand
CAGCCGACTCACTCTTGACAGAAGGTGGTGCCAAATGCCCCGTGACGTGAAGCGGAATATTAGCCACGGCGGCGCCGTTATGTGCGTTGTGAACGTAGGCGAATATGCGGAAGTTCCCACTAAAATCGGGTACGCGTACCGTCGCACCAGCATTGGTACCGTTAACAATTGCAGAGGGAAACGTGGGAGGCTTCGGCTGAGATGCACCGTTTACGGAGGTGTCACCGGGATCCTCCTGAAATACCCAGTGAACCGTTACACCACTGGTAGAGGTACTACCCAGATGCAGCACGGGGTGAAGCACCGTACCAGGGGCAACTATGGCGCTGCCCGGCAGTGTTAAAGAGGTAACGACAGGGCATGGATACTGCGGCAATCGACCGCTCCATAGGTCCTGCATGGTGTCCACCGCCGCGAGCTTACTGCCATCTGGTAAAAACATTCCATACCAGGTTGCCGTCGCCTCTTGCTTATAGCCCCAAGCAAAGGCGTACCCTCCAAGGCAGAGAGGGTTATGAAGAATGGTTTTCTCGTTGGTATTGCGATACCAGGCTGCTTTTTGGGTGCTTGTTAGCTCAATGGGCACCCCCCACGAAGTCTTAGGTGACTCCCATTGACCGGGCGGGCCATACTCCGTAACTACAAACGGTTTTTTACCGCCGGCAGCCAGGTAACGTTTTGCAAGCGAAGGGCCGCCTGCATAACTATTAATTCCCTCAATGTCAATATCAGGACAGTAGCGGTTTATCGCCTCAACGCGCTTACCTCCGATTTCAGCAGTTACCGTCATTGTAGGGTGGTTGGGATCCAGCCGGTGAGCCATCGCCGCGATCTGTTCTACCGCACGCCAAATTACAGGGCTGTCACCATTTCCGTACCCCTCCATCTCATTGCCGATACCCCACATAAGAACAGCGGGATTGTCGCGGTATTTCAGTATTACATCGCGCGCGGCCTCGTATTGGGCCTTGACCTGCGCGGGATCGTTGTAGTTGAAGCCCTGTTCCGTGTGGCCCAGCCATATTCCCACCGTTACCATGATACCGAGCTTGTGCGCACGCTGGAGCAAAGGGCCGAGATTGTCCGCACCCCAGGTTCGAATGGAGTTCCCGCCCACCGCCTTGAGTTGCCTGAGAGACTGTTGCCCCCCTGCGCCCTTGATTTTGAAGGCTTCACCGTTAACCGTGAGATGCCACACTCCATTTGCCGATGACAGCTTTACAACTGACGGCGCTGCGGTAGACGCAGTGCTAGAAAATGCACCCGCACAAAGCGCTGCAGCCAGTAGTAACAGGCGCGAGAACGGTTGTTTGGCGGCTTGTCTCATAGTACCTCCCGTAAATCGTGTAATGGTCTTCAACACAAACCTTGTGCTTAATAATAACATGATGTCTCGATAAATCGTTCCCATATTGCAACAGCCGCTCACAAATACCACAGGATTCTGTTATTAATCGTGCGTAAAATCAGTTGGTGAATCGAACAAACATGATGATCGAATTGATAACGAATGCATACACCCAAGCACGGCCTGATGGAAGAAAGCCTGCAGAGTTTGAAGATTGGCCGGAACGGGTACAATTCGTTTAGATTTTAACCTGGAGGGATCAATGCAGATTGTCGGTTTAATACCCGCTCGCCTGGCGGCACAGAGACTACCGGGTAAACCACTGCTTGACATCGCCGGCAAGCCGATGATATGGCACGTTTGGAATAGTGCCTCAAAGGCAACAAGCCTTACCACCGTAGCGGTTACCACGCCCGATCGCGAAATTGCAGATATTATCGAGCAACACGGCGGAAGGGCAGTGATCACCGGAAACAACCACCGCACCGGGTCGGACAGGCTTTCCGAGGCATCGCGGCTGCTAAACCTTGCGGACGACGACATTGTAGTCAACATTCAGGGTGACGAGCCGATGATGGATCCTGCCTCTATCGATGCGGTGGTCTCCCCTCTGGTGCAAGATTCCAACCTTCTGATGTCAAGTGCGATGACGCCTTGCCCAGAGGACAGCCTGGACGCACCGGCGGCAGTAAAAGTGGTGTGCGCGCTGAACAACAACGCACTCTACTTCTCGCGATCACGAATTCCTCATCCAAGGCAGCCTGGCGGCGCTTGCACGATGCTTCATCTTGGCTTGTACGCCTATCGCGCAAGCTTTTTGCAGCTTTTCTCTACCTTGCCACCAACTCCTCTAGAACAGAGCGAAAGCCTGGAGCAACTACGGGCACTGGAACATGGCTACTCAATTCGAATGGTAACCGTAAGCAAGACCTCCATTGGGGTAGACACGCTGGAAGATCTCGAGAGAGTTCGTAAGATCATGTCTGCTTAGCCGTTGACCGCACTAGGTTTTTGACGGCAGAAATGTGACACCTATCCATGCAAATTAATAACGATTCACTCATGACCCGCCGCACCCTACTTGCTACTGCTGTAGCGGCCGCAACCTCTTCCGGCGCCTTTGCCGCAGTCCGCAACCCGTACGGTCCTTTCAAGATGGGTATACAATCCTATACCCTTCGTCACTTCGATCTTGACGATGCGCTTGACATAACGGAGAAACTTGGTATCCACTTTTGGGAGGCCTTTCCCGCTCACCTCCCAATTACCGCAGACAAACAGTTAATCGCCAGTTATCACCAGAAGCTTGCTGCGCATCACATCAAGCTCATGGCATACGGAGTTGTAGGGTTTTCGAACGATGAAGCAGACGCACGGAAGACCTTCGAATTCGCCCGCGCCATGCAGATTCCTGTACTATCAGCATCACCTGCACCGGATTCCTTTAGTCTTTTAGATAAGTTGACGCGTGAGTACAACATCCGCATTGCAATACACAACCACGGCCCTGGCGATAATCTCTACGCACATCCCAAACAGACACTGGCAGCAATAGCCGGACATAGCACTATGATTGGTGAATGCGAGGACACCGGCCATATGATCCGAAGCGGCGAAGATCCCGTGGCGGCCGCAAAACTCTTTGGCAGCAGATTATACGACGTGCACATTAAAGCCGCCAGAAAAAACAGCGCTGGCGATATTGTCTGGACGGTCATCGGAGACCCGCGCAGTCTCCTGGATACGCCGGCATTCCTGCAGACACTTCTCAACCTGCGCTACTCTCGATTGATCGCCCTTGAATACGAGGACCACGAAACGGACCCTGTACCGTATATGAAACAGTGCTTCACGTCCATTCAGCAAGCGATACAGAGTATACAGAAAGCGAAACGGTAACCTCCCAGTAACACCTGAAAGTAGCGCCAGTTCCCGTACATCCGCAGTAATCTCCATCATCGGTTCGTAAGTAATACCGACGGTGTAAGAGTTGCCGTAATATGGAGATAGAATGCATATTCCCGACGGGGTTCTGAGCCCTTCAACATGCGCCGCTGCGGCAGCAGTGATGGTGCCCATATGGTGGACTGCTGCCCGTAAGCTTAAAACGACGTTGGGAGCGAAGCAGCTTCCAGTACTTGCGCTGGGCTCAGCGTTCTGTTTTACAATTATGATGTTCAACGTGCCGGCGCCCGGAGGTACAACTGCTCACCCCGTTGCTGGCACATTGCTCGCTATCCTGCTTGGGCCGTGGGCAGCTATCATTGGTGTCTCCACGGCTATCGCCATTCAGGCACTTTTCTTTGGCGACGGTGGCGTTTTGGCCTATGGTGCAAACTCATTCACGATGGCGTTTGTGCTGCCTATGGTGGGCTACGCGGTCTATAGGCTCGTTGCCGGTAAATCGTCTAACGCCTCAAATCGACGCGCGCTTGCAGCAGGGGTTGGCTCGTTCGTAGGCATCAACACCGCGGCGTCGATTGTTGGAGTTCTGTTAGGTATTCAGCCACTTCTCTTCCGGGACGCCTCTGGTCACCCACTCTATTTCCCGTTTGGGCTAAACATTACGGTGCCTTCCATGCTAGCGGCACACCTCCTGCTGGCTGGTCCCGCTGAAGCGATCGTTACCGCAATGGTCGTACGTTACATGCAGCGCACTGGTTATACACTCTACGGGTGCGCTACAGAGGCAACTGCCGATCAGAATAGAAGCCGCCGCTGGGAGTCTCTATGGGTGGGCATCCTAGCCATGATAGCTCTCTCTCCGCTGGGGCTAATCGCACAAGGCGATGCTTTCGGTGAATGGAATGCTGAGGACATCCGGAAGGTCATTTTCAAAGTAACCGGACAAAGCTTCGTTCCTAAGGGCATGGCGCATCTTCAGGCAATGGGTTATCACCCTCTTTCCATTCTGCAAGATTATGCTCAAAGCGGATCCAGCGCGAATGTACCAGGTTACATTGGAGCCGGTATCCTGGGCGTGAGCAGTATACTGGTAGTGGTTACCATCCTGGGACGCCGCCTCACCAAGTCAGAACAGGCACACTACGTCCATGGTGAGCCTAACCCCTCACTCACCCCCAGCCAGTCGTCTGGTGGCCTGCCAATATGGCTATCGGCCTCAAATAGCGATGAAGCTTCACACCTGTCTGCCGGTAAGAATAACCCATTCCTGCAGCGTACCCTTGCAGAACTTACCAGCGGAACTGCCACTGCACTGCGAGCTGATAGGTGGGCAAACCAATCGGGATATTTGCAAACCCTTAACCCGGCGGCTAAACTGGCAGGGTTTCTCGTTCTACTGATAACGGCGGCTGTTTCTCACAGCTTGGCGGTTCTCGCAGTTCTGTTGATCTTTGCAAACGTTGCTGCTTATGCATCAGGCATTCCAGTGGGAGTACTAAATCGACGGGTGCTGCTTTCCGCTCCACTGTTTGTTGGGGGCATTGCGATTCCGCTAATGTTCAGCTTTGCATCCCCGGGCCACCCGCTCGTCGTTTTGTGGCACAGTCCTTACGTAGCGGTGACCACAGAGGGAGTGAGTGCGTTTACACTGTTAATATTGCGCGTAGCTGCAACTGTTGCAATGGCAGTACTTCTAACTATGTCGACGCCATGGCACAAACTTCTCGCGGCTATGCGCAGTTTGAAAGTACCTTCCATATTTGTTGCGCTTATGGCTATGACTTACCGCTACATCACGGTATTACTGCAGACAGCTGACGATATGTTTACCGCTCGTAAAAGTCGCACAGTAGGCCGCGTGCGCGATGCCGAGGCACGCCGATTTGTTGGCAATGGAATAGGCGTCTTGTTCAGTAAAACCCTTGCACTTACAGATGAGGTGGTTGCTGCTATGACCGCACGCGGATACACGGGCGAGGTGAAAGTTGTGGCTCAGTCTGTTTGGCAGCGCAAGGACAAATTATGGATTGCATGCATTTTCATTACAGCAATTGCCTTAACTTTAGGAGAGCACTATCATGGCTAGCTCCGATCCCTCTGTTGCTGTGCTACCGCTTTTTAAGCTAACCGATGTAACTTTCAGGTATGCGGATGGGCAGGTGGCACTTAATGGAATATCGTTTGCAGTACGACCCGGTGAACGCGTTGCCCTGCTTGGCGCCAATGGTTGCGGAAAGTCCACGCTACTTAAGATACTAGGCGGGCTACAGTATCCCGCATCTGGACAGGTGGAAGGATTTGGAGAGCCCTTAACAGCTGCCAGGTTAGACAACGAGGAGACCGCACAAATCTTCAGACGGCGCGTCGGCTTTGTTTTCCAGAATTCGGATGCGCAGCTCTTTTCGCCAACCGTAGCCGACGAGTTAGCATTTGGTCCCGTGCATATGGGACTTTCCGCCGCCGAGGTGGAAGAACGCGTTAGCAGCGTGGCAGCTCTCACCGGAATCGAGCACCTGCTGGCGAGGGCGCCATTTCAGATCTCCGGCGGAGAGAAAAAGCGTGTCGCTCTGGCATGTACGCTTGCGACAAACCCGGACGTAATTCTAATGGATGAACCCACTGCTGCCCTGGACCCGCGTGCCCAGACGTGGCTTCTAGACCTTCTACTCAAGCTTCACGACGTTGGTAAAACGTTCATTATTGCCACCCATGACCTCGAGACGGTATCCCAAATCGCAGATACGGTCGTAGTCTTTCGCGAGGACCATACCATTGCGGCTGTGCTGCCGGCGTCACAGCTTGAAAGTAATATGAAACTGCTCGTACAGGTTAATCTGGTGCACGATCACCTTCACCGTCACGGCAGCACACTGCACTCGCATCCACACGGCCACGGCGTGGAGCATACTCACGATCACGAAGAACCACCGCATCAGGAGGTTTAGATTAGTTCTGCACTGTCGTCTACTTCAAACGGTTCCAGTAAGCGGAATGCATTTTCGGCGTCGTCGATCGTCTCCGCCGCGTGCATCATTTCACGAAGCCGCGCGGCATTTCGTAATCCACGTGCATAGTGAGGTAGTTGGCCGCGCAAATGCCGCACCGCACGGCCCTCTCCGATAACACCAGCGAGATCCCTTAGGTGTTCAAGCGCCGTGTGAACCCGTTCCTGTGGTGTTGGTGGGGCTGGAACGACACCGTTCATTAGGAGCGAGGCGATGTCTCGAAGGAGCCAGGGATTTCCAATGGCTCCGCGGCCGACCATTATTCCATCGCATCCCGTTTCGCGAAGCATTCGGAGACCATCAAGGGGAGATCGAATATCACCATTGCCCACTACAGGAACAGTTACGGCGCCCTTGAATGCCTCAACGAGCTTCCAGTCCGCGTTCCCCGTATGCCCCTGTACTGCATATCTTGCATGGAGAGCGAGCGCTTTTACGCCCACGTTTTGCAACCGCACCGCGAGCCCCGCAGTCGCAAAGTGCCCGTAATCCCACCCGGCCCGCATTTTCACTGTCACTGGCAGGTCGACCGCCTTTACTACCGCTTCAGTAACGCGACAGGCGCTATCCTCATCTTTCATCATCGCCGCACCGGCACCAGTTTTACATACCTTTGGCACCCAGCAGCCCATGTTGATGTCAATAACATCGGCACCTGCAGCCTCTGCTACTTTTGCCGCCTCCGCCATATGATGAGCGTCTGAACCGAACAGTTGTACGGCAACAGGATGTTGGTCATCGGTGATATCGAACATTTCTAGTGTTCGCTTACTGCCGTAATGAAGTGCCGCAGTGGAAATGAGCTCGGTTACAACTAGACCCGGGCCGCCAATGCGGCGGGCTATTCGCCGGAACGAGCCGTTGGTGATGTCTGCCATGGGAGCGAGTACAACCGGTGGACTTACCAACACTTTGCCGATGTGGTAACCCATTCGCGGCGCGACAATTTGCTCTGGTCGCTCAAGTTGCTCCATGCTTAGTGCCCGCGACCCGCGCACAGCACGCGCAGTCCCTCCGCACCAAATGTGTTGCGTAACTGCGCGGCAAGCCTTTCGAGGCCAGGGGCAAGCGAGGGCGCATACCCTGTGTCCACAAGTGCCGTGCGATGCCCGTCGACCATCATCTGGTCCAGCTGCGATACTGCCCCAAGGATGACGACATCTGCACCCGCACGCAATGCTGCTTGAACAGTACGTCCACCTTCGGAGTCGCCGCTTACCACGGCTACCGTTTGAACCTCACGATTGCGTACGTTGTAACTTCGAAGCCTGTTTGTACCATAGGAGCGTAGTGCGTCTTCAACCTGCCCCAGCACGGTAACCATGGAGACCGGGAGAGGAAGCTCACCCAATTTACCGCGAGAGAATACGGAGCCTGGCGTGCGCAGTGGGTAAATATCATAAGCGGGCTCTTCGTAAGGATGTACCTCTAGAAGAGCAGCCAGTACACCGCTAAGCTCGCGTTGAGGAACCCGCACTTCCAATCTGACTTCATCTACCATCTCGAACCTGCCTTGTACACCCTTGGCTGGTTGAGTACCAGGCCCAGGTAGAAAGCTGCCTACGCCGCGCGTTTCAAAAGCGCAGTGCATATAGTTGCCAATCACGCCTGCCCCGGCATCGGCCAGTGCAGATCGCACAAATGGTACGGCCTTCACAGGTACGAAAACCACGAGCTTGAGCTGTGGCTCAACGGAAGCTGCAAGTAACTGGCCCGTGCCAGCAATTCCCATTCGCTCCGCGAAACAGTGGTCAAATCCCGATGGTACGATAGAAGCCGACGGCGCGAGTGTGTACAGTGAAATTCCGCTTTGCAACAATTGAACGACGAGACTGCCCGGCCACTCATCGCTACGAAGCGTATTTTGAGTTGCACCGGTTAGTGGCGTTGGTGTGATGATGAGGTTAGCGGTTGTTGCATTCGCAACACGAATAACCGACTGGGTGACAAAAGGCGCGAGGATCACTGCCGTCACAGCCTCGCTGGCTGAACCGTACTGCAAACCACAAACCGCCTCCGCTGGTGCGAGCGAAGGCGGTGCAAAATATTCTAGGAAGTCAACAACATCAGACACGTAAACTTCACGTACACTTGTTGACCCTGCCACAGATCCAAAATCCTCAACTAAGCGATTAGCTTGATATTACTCGCTGGCTGCTGGCGGAGTAGCCGACGCGGCTGTGCGCTTTGGGCGAGGCGATGCCGCTGCACGCGGCGCAGCGGTGCGACTGGTACCTGCGCTACCGCGACCTGTGCTTCTAGGTGCGGTCCTAGACGTAGAACGAGATGCGGGATGAGCAGACCTCAAATCTTTGACCGCCGCCTTTAATCGCTCTTCCGCACGTTTTCGGGTACGCCGAATTTCTTTTGATCGAATGCGCAACGAACTTCTCCTTCCACTTGGAACGCTGTTACCAGGTGGTCAATGGCGATTTCTATTAAACCTGATTGATAATGTACCATACAGGCTATACGTGTGTCAAACCGACCGTAAACGCGCACACGCAGGCACGGCATGCTTCCCTCTCGGTCGCACTGTTACGAGAAATTCGTTGTACCATATCGTCTTACTACCTCGTAAAGCGTTGTAGGCAGCCCGGCGGCACCTGCTCACCATACGCCGATGTAATTGTGACTGCCCTTCCACGCAATCTGCACAACGGGTGCTCCAACACTAACGGATGGAATCACTGCCCGGCGGTGGAATACTCGATTACCGCGACCACCGGTGAGCGATGTACTTATCGAGGGCAGCCAAAACGCCTATGCGCTCCATCGCGCCAGCAAAAGGAAGAAGTAGTTTTGCCATGTTGGAATCACCTATCACCTTCAGTTAACAAATTGCAATGAGGGTGTGTTGCGCTAGACTTCAAGGAGCAAAGCCTGGCAATTATAATTACCGCCTTAGATACTGTGATTAAAAGCCAGTTGTACCGCGTGACAGCCACGAACACAAGGCGGATGCCCTAAGATCTATCAATTTTGCCTAAGTTCAACGATACCAGCTCGCAAAGGCAAGTTTAAAGCACACGGCCTAATGAAATAATACTGCAAACAACCGAATGTTTCACATGTGAAACGTAAAATACGGTTTGTGCTGTGAAATGGCAGGCCACCGGTTCGCGACAAAGCGCTCGTTCTCAGCTCTCAGTCAGCAGGTTCTCTCGTGTTACTAAATGATCCACCACCTCGTTACACCATGCCCCTACCAAATATTCTGCCATAACCAGGTTGCATGCATTTAATGTAATCTTTCTATTGGACGCATACCCGACCAGAACCGTATAATACACACGTACAAGTCACGGTACACAGTCTAGAGGTTTTGGTCTGCATCGAAGCACACCGCGGCAGATATCTCCGCTCGAATTGCGACTGCGGAACGATAATCGTTTGCAGCTGCATCGTGCATTTATAGATGGGGCCTGTTGGATAACCGAACTGAGGAGGTTAATCTTGGCACGAACACTTTTCCGCAAGATATGGGATAGCCATATTGTTCACGAACAGCCTGGCCAGCCCGCGCTACTTTATATAGACCTGCACCTGGTCCACGAGGTCACGTCTCCGCAGGCATTTGAGGGCCTGCGCATCTCTGGCCGGCAGGTGCGGCGACCCGAACTCACAGTTGCGACGATGGATCATAACGTGCCCACTACAGATCGCACGGTTCCGGTTGCTGACATCATATCACGTAAACAGATGGATACGTTGGCTCAAAATTGCAAGGAGTTCGGCGTTACTCTTTACGACATCCACAGCCCACTGCAGGGAATTGTACATGTTATAGGACCAGAGCAGGGCTTGTCGCTTCCTGGTAAGACCATCGTTTGCGGTGACAGCCACACCAGTACCCATGGCGCTTTTGGCGCACTTGCCTTCGGCATTGGCACCAGTGAAGTTGAGCACGTACTTGCAACGCAATGCCTTCCACAATCGATGCCCCGCACCATGCAGATTCGGGTGGACGGCAAACTTGGTCCTGGGGTGACAGCCAAGGATGTGATTCTCGCAATCATTGGCAAGATAGGCACCGCTGGTGCGACGGGCTGCGTAGTGGAATACCGCGGTGAGGTAATCGAAAACCTCTCGATGGAAGGCCGTATGACGGTCTGCAACATGTCGATTGAAGCTGGAGCCCGCGCTGGCATGATAGCGCCGGATGAAACGACCTTTGCGTGGCTAAAGGGACGTTCGCATGCACCTGCAGGAGCCGACTGGGACGCTGCAGTAGAGTACTGGAAAACGCTAAAAAGCGATGACGGAGCAGAATTTGACGTCACCGTGGTGCTGCACGCAGACGAGATTGTACCCTACGTCACATGGGGTACAAGTCCCGGAATGACGGCTCCAATAACTGCTGCCGTACCTTCTCCAGCAGACTACGATAACGAAGCCGACAGACAGGCTACGTCACGGGCCCTGGAATATATGGGACTTACCGCAGGAACTCCGTTGCGCGAGATCAGCATTGACCGCGTGTTTATCGGTTCGTGCACCAATGGGCGCCTTGAAGACCTTCGTGCTGCCGCCGAAGTGGTAAAGGGCAGGAAGGTACACTCCAGCGTGAATGCCATGGTTGTTCCAGGTTCTGCTCAGGTAAAGGTACACGCAGAGGCGGAAGGACTAGACCGGATCTTTAAGGAAGCGGGCTTTGAATGGCGGGAGGCCGGGTGCTCGATGTGCCTCGGAATGAACCCAGACATCTTGAAGCCGGGCGAGCGATGCGCCTCAACCAGTAACCGCAACTTTGAAGGACGACAGGGACGTGGCGGCCGCACGCACCTGGTGAGCCCGCAGATGGCAGCGGCTGCGGCAATCACCGGAAAACTCACCGATATAAGAGACCTGGAGACGAAATAACCATGATTCCATTTACAGTCGTGACTGGTGCTGCTGCGCCGCTAAATCGGGCAAATATTGACACAGACCAGATCATACCCAAACAGTTTCTGAAGCGTATCGAACGCACCGGCTTCGGCGACTTTCTGTTCTATGACTGGAGATTTCAAGAGGATGGAAAAACACCGCGCCCGGATTTCGTTCTCAATAAAGACAACTACAAGGATGCGAAAATCCTCGTAGCGGGCAAAAACTTCGGCTGCGGCTCGTCGCGTGAACACGCGCCCTGGGCACTTTCCGATTTTGGATTTCGGGCGATCATAGCCCCCTCGTTTGCAGATATCTTCTTCAACAACTGCTTCCAGAACGGGATGCTGCCAATTGTGCTTCCTGAAGAAACAGTAGAGGCCCTAGTGACGTTTATCGAGAACCATCCCGGGAGTCTACTTACCATTGATCTTGAGAAGCAGACAATCGGCGCAGAGGGTTTCGAGCAGGTTCACTTCGACGTCGATGCATTCCGCAAACGGTGCCTTCTGGAGGGTCTTGACGATATCGGTCTCACGTTGCAGAATGAGAAGGCAATTGCCACATTTGAGGAATCACGCCCAGATTGGCTGAAGCACACCGCGCTAGCGAGATAGTTCACCCACGTGGTTTAGTCCTGCAGGGGAGGCAGCTCCTGCAGGACTTGCCAACGGTGAATCGCATGGGAACGCTCCCCCACCCGGTCCGTGGTTAGAAGCTCGGTTCGTCGGCCCTCTGCCGTCCGCACTTCCACTCGTATACCCCTTCACCTCTCGGATAGTTGAGTACAAGAGAAGAACGTTCCCACTAAGGTTATGCCATTCGAAGGACCTTGGTTATACTGCACAGGATGCTGTTATTTTCGGCGTCCCGCCTTACCGGCTACCAGTTAGTTGAGGTGAGATCGAGAGAGATGCGTTTAAGGAATGTTGAGTAGGTTAATTGAAGTTCGCGAGCCCCAATGCGCCGCCCCAACGTCAACTCGAAATCCTTATAGCTGAGCATGCTATCGCTGTGCAGCGTCGCGGAAGCGAGTATGCGCCAGTCGTTGTTTATCCTGTAAGCAAGATCTGCTTGCGCACTCGCATTGGTAGCGTCAAGGTAGCTGGTTCCAAACATGGATGCCGAGAAGCGTTTACCACTAAGGAAGTGGTAGATTAAACTGACCCGGTTATGCCCACCACTATCCAACATGGACACCGGTGTCGAGATGTAATCATATGCCAGTGTAACACTACCGCCATGTTGAAACGTATGGTCCAAGGATAACGTTGCGAGCGCCGAATTGCCGCTATATTGTCCACCGGTCCATACATGCCCCACAGAAAACGACTCATTGAAAGTCGTCAGCTTATCGATTGCACGCGGTCTAGCAAACACCTGAAGCGACAACGAGCCGGAAGCCTGACTTATTGCCTGTGATAGAGCATCGGTGCTTGTAGTAGTACCGTAGTTAATCCTGGTACCAATTTTGTAAAGCAGCCCCTTAATCGGACCAAATGCATGCGGCAGAGTTTCCGCATACATGTCACTACTGATGGATGAGCCTGCAATGGAGGTAAACGACTGCCCGGCCGAGAAGTCAAAGCCCATGCTCAATTGCTTAGTTTGCGTCGAAAGGTTGGCGTCGCCAAACATACCGGAATGCTGAGGAAAATCCAGGTAGAACGCCGCCTGAGTGGCATCTCCAAATGATTGCGTGTGCGACCAGTGAAAACCCCAATCCCCATGCGTTAAACCAGTAAATCCATATGACCCCTGATACGGAGATGCAGTACCGCCAGAATATCCCTGAAGGATGTCCAGAGACCAGCCAGGGTCTGTACTGAAATAGCCCCGCCCAAGCTGCTGCTGGTGTCGCAGAATGACTACACCGCTTGTTCTCGGGCTCAGATCATAGTAGAAGGGGACCTTGAGCCCCAACCCGGCAGTACCAAGACTGATAAAGTGATCACTAAACAGCTGATGATCGGTGAGCCCCATCTCATAGTAGGGAAGCGCCAGTATTTGTGTCTTGTCCTGAAAAAATCTCGGGGACCTAAATTGAAGCTTTTGACCTGGGAAGTATGTAATGGATTTACAAACGACTACAAGCTTGGCCTGCAGGCTATCTAGTCGCAAATACGCCGGAGGTACATAAAATCGAGGATGCGTGAGGTGCAGGTCGGTCCCACTAATTTCAACTTGCTGGACCTTGCCATTCAAGGTGGCGACCGCGTAACCTCGGCCGGTTTCCATACCGTAATTGACACTGAGCGCGTGTAGAGTGTATCTACCGCGCTTCATCACAACATTGCCTTCTGCTTTTATGACATTCCCCTTAAGGGCGGCCAGTTGGAGCATATCGGCATGTACACTAAAATTACGGAACGTTAAAGACGCATTCCCCCCAGCCCCTGCAGCAACAATGGTATGGTCCGTTGCACTGTAGGCTACGTATTTACCCGTTACAACCACATAATCGTTTCCGGCAACCGTGGCGGAGGGGTCACTTGTAAATTCTATCTGCAGTGCGTCCGATGCGCCTTCTGCGCCTCCATAGGCTACTGCATTAACATAGGCCACGCCAGGAATTGTGGAGCTGGTCAACCGGGTCCGGGCAACCCCGTTGATGGTGGACACGCGGCTTTCCGAGAGAGTTCCCGCACTCGTTTGAAATTGAACAACCGAACCATTAAGGGGATTGCCGGAAGCGTCTCGCACCTCGGCGATAATGATGGTCTGCTGCTTGCCATCCGCAAGGATAATATCGCGGGTTGCACGAAGAGTTACCAGCGACTGCGAGGCATTGGCAATCGTCGCCGGCAAAAGGAAGATAAGAAGAATAGTGATGGCACGCAGTGCCCCAAAGGTATTCTTGTTCAAGTTTGTAAGGTGGTTAGGGGGCGTCCCAACCTCCAAGAGGAGGTTGGGACGCCCTTGATGCCTATCGAGTTACTACAAACGGTCGAGTAACCCTGGTCTGTTGCTTATCTGGAGACACCACGTTCAGTTCTATTGAATAGAGGCCCGTGGCGACTCCTACACCCTGCTGAGTGGTCATATCCCACACAGCTGTTCCGTTCGTGTTGCCACCAGCGGCCCGTGTCTGTGATGGAGTCAGCGTCTTGATGATTTGCCCCTTCGAATTGACAATGTTCACCTGTGCGGTTCCCGCACCAGAGAGCGTGTACTGAAGGGATACCGCAGTCGGTGCCTGTCCCGCAGCGCGACTAATCGGTAGCAGCTGGAAGTTCACCACGCGGGTCATGGCAGCCGCGTTAACGGTCTGCGCACTCACGGAGAGAACCGCCCGACCATTGCTATCAGTAGTGACGCGGTAACCAAGGCTGTTTTGCATGGCGACTGTTGCTCCGGTTGATAGATCCTTCAGCGTCAACTGAACACCATGCGGTACCGTTGCTGCCAGTTCCGGCCATGCAATCATCACCTTGTCATTTGGCTTGGGCGTCGTAACAAGCAGGTTCCATGTCTGGCCATTGGCACTTGGCTGGCGAATGTCAAAGGCATAGTTGCCCGTGGCACGCCCGTTTGTATCCACGATGGACAGCTGCAGCTGCTTGTTGGGCACCGGTGGCTTGCCTACCAGGTTAACCGATCTACCACTGCCCGCCGCAGGTGCCACACCAATTACGTCCAGGTTATCGAACCCACTATCTGCCTGGGCGACAAGGTTGAGCCGCCAATCCGTAGCAGACTTCGATCCTACAGCCAGATTACTGGTAGTTGCTACAGTCGCCGCCTTCGTCACACCAGCACCCTGTGTATCCACACCGTTGAAGACCAGTGTGATAGGCTGTGAGCAGTAGATCCAGTATCCCGTGTACGGCTGCATCTGGAAACCAAAGTTTGTCTGGCTTACTAGATGCCACTGTGTGGGATCTGAGGACGTAGTATCGTAGCTGAACAGAACCGGATAGATAAGCCCTGGTGTTGGCTGCGATGCCTGTACGGTTGAGTACTGTGCGATGGTAGATGCATCAAACACCTGAACCTCGGAGAATGGTATCTGGTAGAGATACGGATCACCAATCTGATTCCACCCCTGATTAAGCGGTAGCTTAAATTGCTGCGTGGTAAGCAGTGGTGGATACTTGTTAGGATCAATCGGCCATGTCTGGTCGTTTGGTAGAACGTTGTGAATCCAGTAACCGATACCCGGGCTAAACTGTGAAACGCTCTGATAGATACCAGCGGTCTGATTCCAGAGTGCGAGGTTCGGCAGCGCTTGCGCCGATGGCAGGCCTGGGAAGAGAACCGTCGATGCTAAAGCGGTTCCGGTTTGCAGAGGGATGCTAATGAACTGGTAGTTGCCCTGCGATGTGGTCGCACCGCGCAGGAATATGCCGGTTTGAGCAGGTACCTGGATCGATCTTTGAACCGTGCGAGCATTTCCGAAGGCTGGAGACGCGGTCACAGTGAATGGAAGCGAACCGTTAACCGATCCAGTTGGGGTTACCTGCCACGTGACGCCCTGTTCGGCACCCGGCAACAGCGAGTTGACCGTTTGAGTAATGGACTGCCCAGCAGCAAGCTGCAACCCTGACGGGAGGCTCACAGTGAGGGTAACGGGGCCGATATCCACGCCACCACTTGGAAGGAGGTCTGTGAGGTTGTCTACCCAGGCGCTGATATTGAACGACGCAGGGCTGGATGTATTAGCAGTCGTCGAGACCCCTAGCGACTGCGGCGATGAAACCGTGAGACTGAGGGGTGTCCCATCATCCGCCGAGGATGCGTCGCTGCCGATGTACGTTCTAATGGGGATCGTCTGTCCAGGTTGAATGGTCTGCGGATCCCATAAAAGTGCCACGGCTTCAATCTGTGCATTATTGCTCTGCGTGTCAATGCGCTGCGTCGGCTGCAGCAGCGGTGCATTGTTAGGCGGAGTCAAAAGCGTGAGCGGATATTCCGGCCCAGCGTAATTCCATACATTCTGGAAGGAACGGGGTGTTGGGCTAGACAGGTAGTCACCACTGGTGGGATCTATGAGGTTGCCGTCAAGAGCCAGCAGCTTTCCAACCACCATCCGGGTTGGAGGCGTAGGCTCCGATCCGCCTGCCACCCATGGCTGCATCTGCCCGCGAATCGTGTGATTTTCGGTCGCGCTTACAGGCAGCTGCGTGTAGTAGTACGATGGTATCTGGCTGCCCTGAAGAATCGACTCATAATGAAGGTACGGTGACCCCGGGAATCTGATCGGAGCGTCCAGGCCAAATACGTTATTGGGATCTGGCTGTATCTCCTGAACGAAAGCTAACCCTACCTGATGTCCACGGGTGTCGTTGTTGATCACATGAAATGAAAACCGCACCTGGTCGTGAACGAGGTAGATTGTCATGTCTACCTCAATTTGCGGGTTGATAATTGGGGTCGTGCCTACAGTAGTGGTTCCAGTGCCACCAGTACCGGTGCCGCCAGTACCCGTACCGCCCGTGCCTGTACCGCCAGTCCCTGTCCCGCCGGTGCCCGTGGTAGTACCAGCTAGAAAGGTTGCCCATCGCGCTTCAATATGCTTACCAACCGGCGTGGGGGCTTCGATCCAGTTTCCAAAATTGGAGCTCCCTACCGTATAGTCCCAACCACCGTTTTGATAATTCGGGGTTCCCCCATCTACGCGGAGAAAAAGGTGCGACCCAAGGTATGCTGTAAAGCTGTTCCCAAGCAGATCCGTAACCTTCACAGCTGCACGGGGATAGTAGGGCGCCATAATCGGATTAGGTGTCGGCTCACCGGGTACGCCACCTTGATTGTACACGGCTAGTGACCCCGCCTGATTAGCCCCCACGCCAATAGTGACCGCAAGCACGTTGTTCGTTGCAGTCAGAAGCAGATCCGCGGCCGACGTACCGGTGTAATAGGCATAGCCGCTACCATAGGGATCACCACCGCCCTGGGCATGGGCCGCCAATCCAACGCCCGCCAGTAGCGCGCTCCCGGCTATGGTGAGGGCAGTTAAGCGTTTGGCCCCAATAGTAAGTGATTTAATCCACCCCATTAGGAGAACCTCCCTGATACTTTGTTCAATCGCGGCACGGCTGGGGGAACCACCGCACCGTTGCCAGAACCTGAATTAGAAACCATGTATAATCACCTTCCGGTCCCGCCTGCCGGGATTTGATAGGTTGGCTGGGACACCAGTCCGCCCAGCCAACCGAATTCCTATCTAGCGTCCGGTAAGGGTGACCGGATATGTAACCCTACTAACCTGACCACTACTTGTAATTGCACGTACGACAATTGTATACACCCCTGCTGGGAGTAAGCGGCCATTGCCGTCCGCCGCATTCCAAGTCACATGATTCGTGCCGACCGACGCTGCCCTGGTATTCGAGATCTCACCCAGGTTACCACCGTTCAGTCCGACAACGCTTACCGTCACCTGTGCAGACCGGCTTATGTTGTAGGCAATGTCGAATGTGTGCCCAGCAGTTCCACGAGCCGTTGCGAGTTCGTTTATTGTCAGGCCCGAGAGAACCGCTCGTCCCATGCTAGGATCCGGGCTCACGGAGACAGTTAGCGAACGAGTGACGGTACCGACTGGCATTGATACCTGGTAGGAACTATTCCTACGCATATCCACGACCGCGCCGGTAGACGGATCCGTCAGCGTTAAAGCGTAGTTCCGTGGAACATGAACAATCCCCGGCCACGACACAGTTACTGGAGCTCCGGTGGACTTGTCTGTCGTTACTTCCAAATTCCAGCTTTGAGTACCCGATGCCGATCGTATGTCCTGCATGTACATCAGGCCGGATTTGGCAGCCGGTGCCGATGCAATCTCCACGTAGTGTCCGACCATCGGGGGAACCGGTGCTCCAGCCGACCTTGTGTTGGCCGAAACATTTCCAAGACCGATTGTTACACCAGTAGCAGGGGCACCTGCACGCACGCCCTGAATGTCCAGCGTCCAGATGGGCGACGGTGCAACATATTTGGAAGTAGCCGCAGCTCGGCTGAACGACGAGCCTTCCAGGCTACCTGCCGGGGGTACTACCATCGTAAGCACGTTGTTACCCTGGGCGATAGTTCCGGTTGTGGCGGGGACTACATAGATCCACGCACCCTGCCACGGAAGGAACGAACCACCAGGAAGCTGGGCAAATGAATACTGTCCACCTGCATATGTGTACAGATACGGCAGTATGACGCCCTGTGCTGCTGCATTCGCTGCGGTTAGCAGATTACCGGCTGGTGTCTGAAACTCTACCGATCCAAAACCCACTGCAAACGGGAATGGATCACCAACCATGTTCCAGCCCTCGTGAAGCGGCACATTAACCGTTTGATTACTGTAGTCCGTCCCGTAGGTAGTGAACCTCGTCGATGCCGTCGTCTTCATCCAGTACCCAACGCCGATTGGACCGAGGTCCGCTGGTCTGTTCTGGTTTATACTAGGTGGATCGAGACTGGCCTCCGTTGGAAGCACTGGCGATGTCGATCCTGCGCTTACCGCATAGGGTGAAAGATTGCCAGGCAGTAGCTGTGGAACATACCGGTAAAGCACCGTGTCCGGCGCAGAGAGCAACTGCCCAATGGAACGCACCGTACCGGATGGCGAATCCGTGGCGGTTTCGTTGTAAGGAAAGGCTACGAAATTCAGGCCACCAGAGAACGTGTGCGGCTGGATGGTAAATGTCCGCGTATCCGTTACCTGAGGGATCGTTGTATCCGTAGGTTGTGCCGTGATCTGCACCGTCACGTTCTGGGTGGCCAGCGGCGCATTGAATGGATATCTAAGCGAGATAGTATAAGGGCCATTCAAGCCAGACTGATCACCCGTAACCACGAAGTTAGAGACCGCGGCGACCGGAACCCCTGCTGAGAGGATCGGCGTGGTGGTGTTGTCACTGTTAACGATTGAGACATTCACATTAGCAATCGGGATGTTACTTACCTGGAATTGCAACGTAGGCTTTAGGCTCTCAATGGCTGGTGGTGCTGCGCCCGTGGGATCGCTCGTCTGACCAGAGGCATTAAGTCCGAGAGGCGAGACGATGGACGCCGTGAAAGAGACAGGCAAAAGAGCTGCATACGCGTCTACATCGCCATAGCCAAACCTTGTGTCCGGCACCGTACTCTGACCGGTTGCTGTATGATTCGCTGTTGTCTCGATGAGTGAAACCGCTTTTGCAGCCGTAACACCCGGTACGGACCGAAGCAGGGTCACCACCCCAGCTACCATGGGCGACGCAAACGACGTTCCCTGTTCAAATGCATACGAGCCATTCACAGCGACAACCAACCCGTTCGGGTCGTTGTTCGAGAACTGCTCTCCACCCGGGGCCGAGATGTCAATTTTGCCGTAGTTCGTATAATACGTCGGTTGGGAATTGCGATTTAGCGCAGCAACTGTGAGTAAATTCGGGAAGGAATATCCTGCCGGAACATACCCATGGGAGTCCGCTGTTGAGTTCCCCGCAGCCACCACAACAGTAATTCCCGCCTGCGCTAATTGCAGCGTCGAGACGTAGAGCGGATCTGCAGTGTTGGTCGGGTCACCTAAACCGTCGAAACTCTCATTACAAGCGACTACGTTATCTTTTTGAGCGTGCTGTAGAACATACGCCTGTGCATTGATAATATCGGTGTCTGCAAGACCGGCTCCAGTTCCAGCTTTGATGCTAAGAACTTTAGTTGTGCCCCACCCACATACACTGGCCATCCCGATACCATTATTCGTCAGTGCATCAATCACACTACTCGTGGATACACCATGTTGATTTTCTGGATCGGGACCGCTTGGCGCGCCATTATTAGAATTGGTCAGAACATTGTAACTATCCGGTAAATACTGTCCTATCATGTCCGGATGCGTTATATCGAATCCAGTGTCTATGTCTGCACAGTTCGCAGAACCCTTTTGAAGAACCCATGCCTGAGGCATGTTGATCTGCGGCAGCCCCCACTGGCTGGGATACAGCGGGTCATTAGGAGTGACCGAAGTTGCCGTGCTCGCATTTGTGGTGTAAATCCTATCAGGGGAGACGAACCGCACGTTAGGGTCGGTCTTCAACGTGGCAACCGCATTAAGCGTATCGGCACTGTCCTGTTGAGCCGCCGGCAGTGTCACCTTATAACAGTCGGCCAACAGCAACGGCGTAACCGTGCCATTCACTTTGGCTGCCAGGGCATTAACCGTGGCCATGGGTGTACCGGGCTGGCAGTACAGCACCATGGACCCATTCACGAAGCTCGGCGCTTGAACTGCCCGCGCCGCTAGTGGCGCGCCACACAATGCCACCCCAACAAAGCAAGCGGCAATATGAGGAAGCCTTAGCCTACGAAACATAATGGCATCTCCTTGACCGGCGGCCTTGAGATGGGCCTAGCCCGGGCGATTCTCTCTTCGCGCGGAGGGAGCGTCGAAAGATTAGTGTTCTATAATACTGGTAACTGCAGGAGGACGGTTAAGTTAAACGCCCCCCTGCATCTTTGACTGAACTAGTGGCGGGTTCGCCCACGGCCATTGAGTACGTTCTGAGGCGTAGTCGGATGACCGATGGTGGCTCCGGCAACCC
Source organism: bacterium (assembly GCA_021777995.1). GTDB lineage: Bacteria > Armatimonadota > Chthonomonadetes > Chthonomonadales > Chthonomonadaceae > JAJZFK01. The sequence continues at coordinate 23,508 of JAJYCW010000020.1, read as the reverse complement.
CTACAGAACGAGGCATCGTCGGATGAATGAGCCCTGCGCCACGAGTAAGGGCCGATTGGTTAAGACTATTCGCGGCCATGCTAACACCCTTGCCCGGTGGCGGCGGGGGAGTCGCAACCGGCTGGAATGCGACCGGCTGATCGTAAACGTACCTGAACTGCCTGCTGCTGTCACCAGAGTTACCAGTGATTGCGCTTACAGGGCCAGGAACGTCCTCATCGTGCCGGGCGCCAATGCGATAGTACATTGTTGGCGTAGCAGGAGTTGTGCCTGCCACCGGCGAAACGAACGCCTTGAATGCAGGATTAAGCAATAAGGGAGCCGCTGTCTCGAGATTAATTGGCGACGGCAACTGCTGCGTCACACCATCCTGGCTGGGCGCCGTAGAGAACGCCTGGATTTGGTAGATCTGACTTGCATTCTTGAACGATCGGTCGAGAGATACCTCTACGACGAAGAGGTCTGCACCCCGACGACTCGTCCACGTCGGTGCAAACGAGGTCAACTGCACTACAGAGTTAGCGGCAGGTGATAGAGCGATCGCAGGGGTGATGGGAGTTGCAAAGTTAGAGGCAACCGGGTCAGTTTCAATACAGACACCGCCGTTGACGTTGTTTCCTGTTCCCGTACCCGTACCCGTACCAGTTCCGGTACCAGTTCCCGTGCCAATGCCGCCAGTGCCGCCGCCGATCCCTCCTGTGCCGCCACCAATGCCACCAGTACCACCGCCAATGCCACCCGTACCCGTCCCACTAGTAGCCCCGGTTTCGGTGGGCTGTCGGAGGATGATCGCTGTCACATAGTAGGTGTACTGATTCCCTGCGGTAAACCCTGTGTCACCAAGATACACGCCAGTGCCGCAGCCCTGTGTAGAGGTCCCGGTACCGGTTCCTGTGCCAGTGCCCGTTCCAGTTCCGGTACCAGTGGTTGATGAGGAACCACCTGTATTGTTGCCACCGTTGGAACTGGCGGTGTAAAAGCCACCGGCCTTTGCAAACGGGAAATACGGGGAAGGCTGATCGTAGAAATAGTGGAAGTTACCGGTTGTCACACCAATCGGTACGCCACCAATGAAACTTGTCGTTCCTGTACCCGTACCCGTCCCAGTGCCGGTACCGGTTCCAGTGTTACTACCATTGTTTGTGGACGTGTTGCCAGATCCAGGAGAACCAGGAGGAAAGTCCGGACCGCGGTAGATCTTATACTGTAAAACACCAGCCTGACCAAAAATGTTGTCGGCCCACGATATGCGAACGACAGGTGTGACGCCATCCAGTGATGTGGGCTCGGCGGTCACGTTCATCGTTGAGGTTTGCCCACCCTTTACAGCGGCTGCAACGAGAACTCCAAGGCCCAGAACGGACAGGGTGCGGCCGATGGTGCTGAGGTTAATGCGAGTATTGACCTTGCGTTGAGAAACGCCACCACCGGGGAGATACACGAACTCAGGTCGATAAAGTACGCGTGCTACGTCCTCAGGGGAGATACCCGTAAGGTTAGTACGAACATCGCATTCCGAATCGGTCGCGTACGCACGCGCTACTCGGATTGTACCTACCTTCGTCATGGTACCAGCAGCGGACCGCCGCAACACTACCAGGTCATCACCGACCTTGATTCCGTCGCGGGTTCCCTTGTTAAGAAGAACCACATTCTGGTTGATCTGCAGAACGGTGGCGGTAACAAGCTGGTTTTCAACCATGGAAGTTACTGCGGCCAAGGAGGCATCGTCCAGGGTCTTCAGGATCGCTTCCTGAGACGTGGCGCTCTCACCCGGCATTGTGTGAATGTGAACGATCTGCTGGGTACCGTTGATCGGCTCGCCCGATGCAACATCCGTCATCACTAGCTGTAGAGAGACGGATCCGCCGGCACGACTTGGATAGACCTTCACAGAACCGGTCAGTACAGCGTCCGCGGACGTCGCAGCAGCCAACCGGAAATAATCAAACTTGTCGTAGTTGTAAGCGCCGTACGGATCGGAAGGGGCAGGCAGCGGCGGTGTCAACTGTTGCGCTTGAGCGATTACTGATCCTGGAGACACAGGATTAAACTTCCCGGCTCCGGCTGAAATCAGCTCGTTGTAAATATCTTTTTTAGCGGCAATAGCTAACGGCGTGGACGCAGTTTTGCTGCTCTCATCGGTGATGTCACCGACGATCACCGATGTCGTTTGCTGAAGCGTTTGTGCTTTCGCACGTACTCCAGCGAGCAACATCAGCGGTACGATCAGGGCCGTCGGCAGCAACCTGTATGCGGCTAAGACTGCCGGGCTCCTGCGATTGGTGTTCACTCTTTCGTCTCCTCCTTCAGAGTTACCGCGCCGCAGAGGCAGCCGGGCGGTGGAGCGCAGGATGCATGCAGCAATGCTGCACTGCCCTGGAAGGTAGTTGCGCTCAAATTTTACCAGTGTAGTTGATTTCTGCATAGATCTAATTTGACCTGTCCTGTGCGGGCAGACGAACCGCCCGCACCAGGCCTAACCTATCTCGTGATTACCAGTGGTACATACATCGGAACCCGGTGGCCATTTGCATCAACTGCAGTCAACTGCACTTGATAGCTCCCTGTAGGCACCCTGATACCCGAGTTATCTTTCAAATCCCATGTGACCGTCACCGGTCCCGCCGCACGTGTTTGGCCAGCAACTAAAGTCCTTACTGGTTGTCCATTATGCATGATATTTACAGTAACTGAGGCATCGCGTGTAAGCGTGCATGTGATGTTGGCTGCAGACACCGCACCATCTGCCCTCGTCGACGCCAGATTGGTCGCCAGATCGAGAACCTGCAGCATACCGCGGCTAGCCGCCTCTGCATTCAACGTGAACTGTCGTGTTACCCCTGCCGGTCCGCCAGGGATTACATAAGCAGCTCGGTCTGCCAGATTGAACGTCTGCCCCGTCTGCATATCTGTCACCATCAGAGAACGTCGGCCCACTGTGGCAAGATTTGGCCAGGTTAGAGTGACGGGTGCGTTAGGAACATTACTCTGAACCGTGAAGTGCCATGTGTTGGCCGTCGTTGACCTGACGTCAACGGCGTAGTTACCACTCTTCGCGCCCCAATTCCCTTCCTGGAACGAGATTGTGACGTTTTTATTTGTCGCCACGGGCGGTTCCTGCATTTTGTACACATCGTAACCGTTGGTTGCAAGGGCATACTGTCCTGCAACCGCCCGGGACACGGTGGCTTGATTGGTGGATGCCACCAGATCGAGTTTCCAGCTTCCCGTGGTAGAGGTGGCATACTCCAGAGCACGTCCGCTATGAGAGGACGCGACACCGCGAGACTGCTGTGCGCTGCTCAGCACCACGAGGGTACAGGGCTGGAAGGCCTGCAGATAGTAACCACGATACGGGTCAAGCGTATACACAACTCCATAGGCACCGTTCTGGAAGGTCCACAACGCTGCGCCGAGTACCGGATTTGGTCCGCTCTGAGCGGTTAGCATATCCTCGAGCTGGCCACTTGGCAACTTGACCTGAAGCTTGGTGAAGTCGACTGGAGAAGTGAACGGACAGCCGATCATGTTCCAGCCTGCTGCAAGCGGAATGTTGAAGTCATTGTAGACTCCCGCGGTCTGAGGTGCAGGTGTACCGAGCGTCGTGAGCGCCAGCGCTGTAGCAGAATTGCTATCCAGCATGAAGTAGCCGTTACCCAGGTGGAAGGTGTCCGCTGGGGGTGTGGGATGGCTGACGTATTGCTGTGTAGCACTATTCCAATATATGAACTGGAAGGCGCCGTCCGTTACGTCCGATTGCGGCACCGAAAGAAGGGTTGCGACATCTTCCGGTGCACCCCCCACGGTGTACGTGTAGGGTGATGATACCAGCGATAGTCCATTGCTGAAGATCGCCAACGGATTCAGTAGCAGGTTTACACCATTCGATGCAGCGCCCGGATTGATGGTCACCGTGATACTTGTCGGAGCAGCCGCAGTATAACCCGACTTCGCAGCCGTCACTGTTACCGTAGTACCGGCCGGCACATTCGGCACTGAGTAGTTGTAGGTAATCGCATTTCCGTTAGTATCCGTGCCGTTCTGTACGGCCCCGGTTGTTGCAGTGAACGTGCCACCATTGCTTGTAGTAACCGTTACGGTCGCCCCGCTCACCGGGATCCCCGTAGAAGTCTCCACAAGGCCTGTGATCGATCCTGCAGGTACCGTCTTCAGGAGGAAGTTGATATTGGGTGTGTTCTGCTGGCTGGCAACGGTTGCCGACGCGCTGGTGCTCGCAGCATAGCCGCTTGCAGTCGCAACGACCGTGTAGGTGCCAACGTCCACCGAATTGATGGTGTATGTACCGTCTGTCGCGGTGGTAGCCGTGAACGTCGGCGCAGTACCGCCGCCGCTTGGCGTAGCCCCAGTTGCCGTTACGGTCGCACCAGCAATTGGCGTACCCGTATCAGTACCGGTGGCAGTCGCGATATGAACGAAGCCCGATATGGTTCCTGGCAATTGCTTCATGTGGAAGTCTTTGCCACTCACCACGCCCTGCGGTGTTACAGCTATACCGGTGTACGTACCTTCCACCGTGCCGCTATAACCTAATGCCGCCGCGTTAGTGACAGCAAGGCTGTAAGTCGCATTCGCCGGAACGTTCTGGATTGTATACGATCCGTCCGTTGGGTTAGACACCGCGGTGAACGTCGCTGGTGACGGATTGGTTGGATCCGTAGTGTCGGTAGCTGTCACAACAGCTTGACCCACCGGAAGGTTCGTGGTCTGGGTAAGCACATGACCTGTGATGGTGCCAGGTTGAGCCTGCGTCATGTAGAAGTCGGTCGTGCTCTGGTAACCACCGTGGAATGCAGATCCTGGAACGTGTTGCGTTACATATCCGGACTTAACTGCAATGACTGTGTAAATGCCGTCTGGTGGCAGCCCTTGAATGTTGTAAGTTCCATCGGATTGTGTTACGGCTGCAGAGACTACCGCGCCAGTTTTTGGCGAAATCGCACTTACGAGCACTCCGGCCAGCGGACTGGTAGCACCTGTTTGAGCGTTGATAACGCGTGCTGTCCCGATAATTCTTCCAGTACGCAGGTAGTCCAGAACGTTGTGGAGAAGTTCAGTTCTCCAGTTCTGCATGATTAGAGTGTTGGTCGCACCAGTTGGCGAGAAGGCGGAAGGAACGATCGCTTCCCATCCGAACGGAGAGAAGACTACTCTCGAACCAGTGGTCGCGTTCGTATTCCACACAATGGCTGGCGAGCCGTTGTAGTCGTAGGTACCATCCGTACCGCTAGAACCGCTGATACCTGTAAAGGTGATCTGGTCCGGAGCGCTCTGGTTGTCCGCGGATACGGCATCGGGTAGCGTCTTTGGCGCATTCGGCCCGAGCTGGAAGTTTCCAGCGAGACCGGGCGGGTTGTCAGTGGTCGTTGCCGTACCAGGATACTGATGGTAGATGGGCGGCTGCCAGGTCTCGTAGGAGATGGGGTTTGCACCCCACGTACCGGTGAGATTGATCTGCTGGTCGCCGTTCGGTGTCGCGGTGTCTGCGACGTATGTTGAGTCCAGTACAGTCGTAAGGAACGGATTGGTGGGATAGCCCCCGCCAAGGGTCAGTCCCCATGCTATATCCTGGCCGCAAACGAAGAGACGCCCACCTGTCTGTACAAAATTGGTGAGTTCCGCTTGCGTCGACTGGTCTAATAGGGTGCCAGGGCCCACAAACAGGTCGCCAGTATAAGGAGCATCCCATATTACGCACCGTTGAGCAACCTGCACGGTGGCAGGGGCACCAGCGGAAACAGAGGCAGGTGGGTTTGCAACGGTGAACGGTGCATATAGGTTCAAGATGTTGACGGGCAGGGGTCCGCGGCACTGTATGCGCCATATATCATAGCGCTGTGTGGGCGGAACGCCGCTACCATCACTGTCAAGGTTGTCTGTATATGAAAACTGGCCAAGAGTGTTTTGCCAGCCTAACAGGGTTCCAGTTGTAGTTCCACTTAAGTAATGAGTGGGAAATAGCGCAGGTGAGGTCTCGGTCATCCAGCTTTCAGTGGGAATGGAACCCACATTGCGGAATGCACCAGACCCAAAGCGGTTGTTCAGGAACTTCTGACCTGAGCAGTAATCGTCCACGAACAGGACATTGCTCTGTGATTGGAATGGCTTGGTTGTGAAACCCCAAACGTTGTCGTAAATCTTCCAGTTGACGGCCTTGGTGGTATCAAATGGATCTACGGCACGGTCGCGTACAATTACGTCTATGACCCAATCGCTCGGAAATGCGGCCGGTGTTGTCCATGTACCCGTAAACACGCCGTCACCGGCAACTTCGCCTGCTGGTTCATGGCCACCGGAAGTCGTCGGGCCATCATCATAAAGCTGCAGCCACGCACCGCCCTGCCCATCAGCAGGTTGCACCGGCGCCGCGGTGGGGTCCAGAGGTGAAACCCAGTTAGCCACATCTGGCGGATTGGCTAAGCCACTGAAGGCCACATTGTCGTTAGCCGGAAGGTAAAGGTTTCCACCAGGCCAGTTCGTATTGCCGACACCATTAACCCCATTAGCCTTGAATTTCGGGAAGGCATTTGCAGCTGGCTGGTCGGCTGGCTGTGCATCCACAGCCTGATAGTCGCGCTCAACCGGAACGTCAAGAATAGTGTCGGTTGTGTTTAGGGGTAGATTTCGATCGACGTAGATCTTGTGTTCATTTCCGTCCGCACTACGCTCAGAGCTTGACGGGCACTTGATCTGAAGAAATACCGACTCGACACCACTCTGATAATCTACTGCACGTACCCTGAACCGAACCGTGTCACCGGCATTGAACTGGCGCGCGCCCACATCGGGAGTGCTATTAAGTGCTACATGAACGATCTCGTTGTTGTTCTGGTCATACTTCAACAACGTTGGCGCATTAATATCGATCAGCTCTGAGGCCCATAACTGCTCGACGCCGCCGCGATCACTCTGAAATGCAATGCGGTAGCTGCGCTGATACTGGGGCCAGGTAGGCATGTCCTCATTAGTCGTGTGCGCAAGATCAAAATTATAGTCAGGCTCGGTCGGGTTCATCGCGGTATCGGGCTGGCTGGTCTGAAGCTTGTGAGCAACGTTACCAGTCGTCTCCGGCGTATTATCCACGTACTGTCCGGGTTGAACTGCGACGACAGCGGTATCCAACCAATAGATATCTGTGGAATGGTTTGGGTTGATGGCATTAGCCACGCCATCGTTGTTGGTGTCTTCGCGGTCAGAGGAAAATGCGAGCATCTCCTGGCTCTGCTGTATACCAGGTCCGGCAGCGGCGGCTGGGATCACCCCTTGGGGATCTACATTAAGCGTAGACCACGCCGGGCTGTAATTATTAGCCGCTTGCCCACCCACCGCAAAATTCGTTGCCTGCGAAAACCAGAGCGAAGTGGGGTTTGTGCTAACAGTCCAAATATCGTAGTTCGACTTTGTTCCAGCTGCCACAGCAGGCGCCGCTCCGTTGGGAAAGCCTGAGGCGTTAGACTGAAACGCAATAACGTTACCGTCAGGAGACCACGCGGGCGCGCTATCCGAAGAAGCACCACCCGTAAGCTGAGAGATCTGCCCGGTGGTAACATTCACGGTAAATATGTGATAAACCGACTGGCCGCTTAGTTCGCCAGCAAACGCAATCGCGTTTCCACCAGGCGACCATGTGGGATGCTGCACATCTGCAAACGATGGGCCACCACTGACGTTTGTAAGTGGAACGGCGGTGCTGGATGCATTGAGGTTAAGAAGGTAGAGGCTAAAGCCGGAGGTCACAATGTGCGCAGTGCCTGCACCAGAGACGATCGTACCGCCGCCGACGAACGCCAGCCGCCCGCCGTCTGTAGAGACCACAGGCTCAAGCTGGTTCACCGTAGCGGGAAGCACCTGCACAATGCCGCTGCCATCTGGGAACATGCGAAAGATATTGTAAATCCCATCAGGACGGGGAGTAGTACCTGTATCGGTAGCGTCGACTCGGTTGCTGTCGAAGTAAATGTACTTCTCGTCAGCCGTCCAAAATGGATGCTCACTCGCTGCGGTTGCCGGTGTCACCGAAAATTGCGCGCTAGGAACAGACTTACTCAGGAGAATTGTCTGCCGAGGCACAATCTGGTCCCCAGGCGCACGAGTGGTGCCATTAGGGCTCCATTGACGCAGGGTCACCCACGATGGCAACTTTGCCATATCTGGTGGGAAGAACGGGTGATTATATGCGCCAACCTGACGCGAGGGCGCGATATTCGACACAGGGTGCGTCGCGCGGGTTGTCCGTACACTGCCCTGGGCCTTAACGGCTATGCCTGACCACAGCATCAGTGTCAGGACAAACAGGAACAACTGCAGGACGGCATTATTACATCTAGCTCTGTTCAAGGCAGGTCCTACCTCCTGAATTAGGAATACACCATTTCGACAAGCGTAGCACGAAAAGGCGGTTGTTACACCACCTCTCCTGCAGGTTCCGCGAGTTTCGGTATACCCTACCACGAAACGTCAAATTTTCATGCGACGTCAGTTCGCCTGCTGAAAGTGGCGGGCATTTCGTGCCATCGGCTCAGGGGGACTCAGCCTTGCGACACTGACGTGGCTAGCTTTCGGGGGTTTGGAAAACTTGTTGGTGCACTAGCGGACAATGCATCGTGCCACCAGAAATTCGCCAAAGCTAGGTCCACTAAAACCTGATGTGCTCGGTTACCCTGCACATCACACCTTTCAGCACAGCGATTATAACATGCACTATAGGAAAATGCAAGAACTATTTTCTCGGGTATCAACCGGCTGTGGTGCTTCTCACGAAGTAGTAACAGACGGATGCAGAGAAAGTTCCCTTCAACTAAAAATGGACCCAAAGGCCGAGGAAGTGCCTGCTTAACAAATCATAGGTCTCTTGATAGGTTATGACGTGAGATCAGCGTGGAAAGTGCGGACGACAACTCACTGATGGTGCCGGTGTTTTGGATGGTATGGGTGGCCCTGTCCCGTCGTTGCGCGTTATTCAATTGGGACCCAATGCGTGCGCTAGCCGCCTCATTGCTAAGACGGTTCCTTGTAATAAGTCGAGCTAGCTGTACTTCCGGTGGCACTTCGATATTCAGTGTAATATGGAACAGGCCCTCTAGATTGGTCTCAAATAATAGTGGAATCTCAATCGCCACCACAGCTGTAGGAGGAAAATCCCATGATACCGAGTCCATCTGTGCCAGCAGAAGATTAACAATAGGCGGGTGCATGAGGGCTTCTAGATCAGTTCTTGCCGACTTATCCGTAAAAACGACGGATGCCAGCCTACTCCTGTCGAGCTCTCCGTTGGGCTTAAGGATCCCGGCACCAAAACGAAAAGCGATGCACTGTAGAAGTGAACCACCAGGTTGAAGTACCGCTCTCGCGGCCTCGTCTGCGCTGAAGCAGACGCACCCTAGCTCACTCAGACAGCGCATCGCTGCACTCTTACCAGATGCTATACCACCAGTTACCCCAATGGTTAACATCGCAGTTGATGTTACGCCTGCTCGGTCTCTTCGACGTCCTCATCAGCGGTCTCGTCTTCTAGCACAAGCTCATCGTCCAGGAACTCTTCCTCTTCCTCAAGCATCGCCCGTCGCTCACGACGGCTTTTCTGCTTCTGAGCCGCTGCAAAGGCATCGCCGATGGTAAAGCGGGGTTCTTCCTGGCGACTAGGGGCGTAACGGCCGTAGTCATCACGGTCCTCATCGCGGCTGCGATTCCTTTCGCGTCGGCTGGTTTCGCGAGGTGGAGCGGGACTGGCGGCCACCGCTATCGGTGCCACAACAGCCTCCTCTTGAGGTACCAGCGCTCGGAGGGACAGAGATATCTTTCGTTCTTCTGGCCTCAGAGTGAGGATTTTTGCGGTTACTTCTTCACCTTGGGCTACCGGAACACTACCGCGGCCATTGGGCGTTCGGAGAAGTTCTGCATTCGGGATAATTCCCTCGATGCCACCTTCCAACTGAACAAACGCGCCAAATGGCACCACTCGGGTTACTGTACCAGTGACAACCTGGCCTTCGCTGTAATGAGTGGTAACATCCTTCCACGGATCGGGAAGTATCTGCCTAAGGCCCAGGGAGACACGGTTCTGCTTCAGGTCCAATTTCAGGACCATCACGTCTAGTTCCTGCCCCTCGTGAAGCACCTCGCGGGGATCAGACAAGCGAGTCCAGGACATTTCGGAGATGTGCAGCAGACCGTCAATTCCACCCAGGTCTACAAATGCACCATAAGTTGTTAGACGGCGCACTACGCCCTTGCGGACCTGGCCCTCACTAAGACCCTCACGCGTCTCCTTGCTTCTGGCAAGGCGATCGTCTTCCATGGCTAAGCGGTGCGACATAATCACTTTACGGTGATCTCTGTCGACTTCCAAGACCTTCAGCGGAATGGTTTGCCCAACGAACTGATCCAGATTCACACGCTGACCGCTGGCGCCTACATGGGAGGCCGGAACAAATCCCGGAAGACCCACATCAACACGCAGGCCACCCTTCACCCGCTCGAGAACCTTACCCTGGACAGTCTCCTTACGGTCGCGGGAATCCATAAGCTGGAACCAGGCCTGCTCGAAGTCTGCGCGCTTCTTGGAGAGCACGGGATTGCCGTCATGTCCTTCCGGATCGACGACCATTACGCGGATCTCGTCTCCCACCTTCACGATATTCTCAGGCAGCAGGTTAGGCTCGCGGGTGAGCTCTGATGCCCGGATGACACCCTCGGTCTTCGCGCCGACGTCTACCAGGATGCTGTCTCGATCGACACGCATGACAACACCCACGACAACATCTCCGGCCTGCATGGGTCGATATTGCTCCAGGGCATCCATGGAGACATCGTCCACTTTTGCCTTACTGGAGGCAGTTGCGGCGGGCGGAGCAGGTTCGGCGGCAGTAACCGGGGTATCAATCGCCGGCGTAACTGCCTCGGCAGATGCTGCCGCTTCGACCACGCCGGCCTCGTTGTTGGCCCCTGCGTCTTCGCTTACGGGCATCTCCGTATTCTCCGGAACCCTCTCATCAGACGACATACGATAGATCACTCCTCTCAGCGCGGCGTCGGATTGTTCATGAGTCTCGACGTATTTCCGCGACAGAAAACAAACGCATTCTTTTGTGGTACGACCAGGCGGCACAGTGTGTCAGCGAAAACCCACCTAGCTTACCACTGCCATTATAGCATGAAACAGAATAACTGTGCAGTTAAGTTCCCGTTAAGGCAGAATTTCAGCCGCGCTACATACGCCTTCGGCGAACGGGCTGCCGTCGTACAGGCTTCGGAGTACGTTCATCAGACCCGGCACCGCCAGTTGCAGTGGATGGGCCAGCAACAGCAGCCTCGTTCGGTAAGCTTTCGGACGATGCTGCAGGGGTAGCGGCGGATGTCGGACTAGCGCTTGCAGCCACTAGCGGGCGATCGCCTGCCGTTGCGATCTGAGAACGTGTAGAAGCGCTCGTCCCGGGGGAACGCGATATCGTAAATGCTGGGTCGTTGCGCTTGGCCATCACCAACAACACACTCGCATTAAAAATTGACGAATAGGTGCCACTAAGGATACCTATCCACAACGCCGCTGAGAAGTGCTGTATTTCGGTACTGCCGAAAATCACGAGCATAGTGAGCACAATTAAAACTGTAAACGAGGTTTTAATAGAACGAAGCAGCGTCTGGTTTATCGACCGATCAGCCAGATCTGCAAAGGACTCACCCTTTGTCCGGTGCTGAAGGTTTTCACGGATACGATCGAAGACAATAATGGTGTCGTGAACGGAGAACCCAATTACCGTGAGCATTGCTGTGACGAACAGACTATCGACCTGCCAGTTAAGGAACTTACCCATTAGAGCAAAGAAGCCCATTACAACCAGTACGTCGTGAAGAAGAGCCGCAACCGCACACAGTCCATACTTGAGGCCTTCTTTAAAGCCGCCAATTGCAAACCTAACCGTAAGGTACAGCACGATGAGCAATGATGCTGCGATCACCGTCCAAACGGCGCCGAGAGTCAGCTGCTTACTAATCACGCCGCTCACATTAGCGTACTCTACGTTGGCTAAGGTTTGCCCAGGGGCCAAAAGCGCTCCATTGTTGGTTAACGACGAGACGAGGGCAGTGCGCTGTTCATCGGAAATCTTGCGCGTAGTGATGATCGCTAGGTATTTGTTGCTAGTAGCGAATGGCGTGTCAGAAAGCACTACGCGGCTGTCCTGATAACCTAACTTTGCCAACTGAGCCTGAATGGAGCCGGAGCTCTGTGGCTGAGCGTAACTGATGGTGATTTCCGTACCACCCTTAAAATCGATGCTAGGCTTAATTCCACCCATAAGCATCAGCACCACGCCCGGGACGATGATTGCCGTTGAGAATGCCAGCCACGGCCAAGGGCGGCGCATTACGTGCAAATTGAACTGATGAACCTTGAGGCCATACATGTTAACGTTCTGGGCCCAGGGTAGGTTGACCAGTGAAAACAGGAATGTGCGCGTCACCATAATTGCTGTGAACATGCTGACAACGACGCCTAAGCCCAGGGTTAGCGCAAAACCACGAATGGGGCCAGATCCAAAATTGAAGAGCATTGTACAGGTAATAAGCGTACAGATATTCGAGTCGAAGATCGCGGAGAAGGCACGCTTAAAGCCTATGTCAATCGCTGTTCGCAGGGGTTTCCCCGCGTTCAGCTCTTCTCTGAATCGCTCAAATATGAGGATGTTGGCGTCAACTGCCATACCAATGGAGAGAATGAAGCCAGCAATTCCCGGTAGTGTTAGCGTTACAGGATAGACCTTGAAAAGAGCATATGAAAAGACTGCATAGAGGCAGAGCGCCACATCAGCAAGGAAGCCAGGCAGGCGATAGCTGTAGAGCATGAATGCGAGAACAACCAGCAGGCCAACTGCACCGGCAACCATGGTAGTACGAACGGCATCGCGCCCCAGGGTAGCCTGGAGATCACGCGTCTCTAAAAGCTTTAGCGGCACGGGCAAGGCGCCTGCATTCAGGTTATCGGAGAGACTCTTTGCGCTCTCCACAGTAAAGTTGCCGTTGATCTCACCACTGTCAGAGATGACGTCGTTAATGGACGGCGCTGTCAGGAGCTTGCCATCGAGAAAAATCGCGAGGAAGTCATGAATGTGCGCTCGAGTGGTCTCCCTAAAGCTGCGCGCACCGGCGGCGTCTAGGGAAAACTCGATAATGGGCTGATTATTCCGGTTGGGATCAGGCACCACTCGGGAATTAGGCAGCAGATCTGCACCGGTCGCAACCAGCAGATCGGGTTTACTAAAGACCTGTTGCTCCAGCTGGGCCTGCGTTACGGGCTGGCCGGTCGCGTTGTCGATCAGTACGTCCTGTGTCTGGCCAGTTTTAGGATCGGTAACAGTGGACTGTGACCACGTCGCCAGGCGGGTATTGGTTGAATTTCCTAGCTGGGGCAGGAGATAAAATTGGAGGCTGGCTGTCGAGCGAAGCTGCTCGATGGCCTGTTTTTTGTTCTTGACGCCAGGAAGCTCCACGATGACCTGGTTAGCCGCCTCATTCGTCATGATGAGCGGCTCGGCAACACCTGTAGCATTCACGCGGTTTTCTATAATTCGCCGCACCAGGTTTAGCTGGCTGGGTCCCCACGGATCGTTGGGATGTTGCTTATTATAGACACTCACTTCCGGGTGCAAGACTACCCTAAGGCCCCCCTGAATGTCTAAACCGAGATGCGCCTTGGTATTCAGGCGAAGAGCACCTAACTTAAATGTCGTGTTGGTAAAGGAGATGAAAGCCGAAACTATGGCTAGTACTAGGATTCCTATGAGCCACCGTCGGTTCTGTTGGGCAGTCAAGAACGAAAACCTCCCGGTTTATCTCGCAGTTCAGATACAATCTGGCCGCGTACACTCTTGGTATTATGCTTTATCCCCTAATGGCATGTCAAGTTAACTCCCAACAGGGTTCGTCGGGTTCCGCAGCGTTCGGAATCAGGGTCTCGCTGCGTGATCACACAGTTCTCATTCGCCTCAGAATCACGCTGGGGCCGCTGGTGTGCTGATAGTGCCCTGTTCGACGGTCGGGATTGTACTCTATTACCGTGCAGGTTAAAACGATTTGGTGATGGTAGCGCTTCAGGCAGTTGTCACGTGCCAACTGTCAGAATGCGGGTCACCGAGCACCTGTGCGCTAAGTGAAAAGTTTTTGCTAGGTGATAATTCCGGAAGGAAATGTCCGTTAAAAGCAGAATTCGATACTACGGGATTACTCTGCAAACACTAACGGCAGTATCGGAGGAAGATTTCTTGTGATCGAAGCAAAACTGGCATCAGGCTCGCTTACTGCTGAGCAGATCGATTCCTATACCACGCAGGGCTATCTCGTCCTGCCGCACCTCCTTTCGGAGGAGGATCTTTTGCCGGCTCAACGTGCGATGGAAGAGAAGGTTGAGGAAATAGCTGCAGAGATGCTAGCCCATGGACTGATAAGGGACGCATTTCCAGAAGCCACATTTGAAAGCCGTTTAGCCCTCCTCTTCAAGGGGCTTCAAGATAGTGAGTTCCTGGCGTACGGCCGCTCGTGGCGTGAACGTCGCCCGGGCTACTACCGCCTTATGGCTAACAATAAGATTCTTGACGCTGTCGAGAGCCTGATTGGTGGCGAGATATTTGCTAATCCCGTTTACAATACCAGACCAAAGGTACCTGGGGTTGCCGCCGGGGCAGTACCGTGGCATCAGGATAAATCCTACTGGCCGGGCGCCAATGCTAACCCGGTAATTACGGTGTGGATTCCGCTAGTAGACGCGACTACCGAGAATGGGTGCCTCCACATATGGCCCAGAACGCACCGAACGCCTGTACTGTCGTATCACACGGAGGAGGTGACGGGTACTGGGTACACAGAGCTGGACGAAAGGCATCTGCAGCGGCACCGTAAGCGAACCGAGCCTGTTGCTCTACCGGTTACTAGGGGCACCGCAATCCTGTTTAACGATCGGTGCATTCACTCATCCACGCCAAACCAATCTGATCGTGTTAGATGGAGTGTTGACTTACGGTATCAACCAGTAGATCAGGATCCCATGCCCCAGCATGGTGTAGGATTTTTAGCGAGAAGCAAGAAAAATCCGGAGCGCACTGCTACGCTTGAGGATTGGCTGGAATACCGGCCACAACACTCTGTTAGGTAGAGATGGAGCAGAGGAGCAAACAAGTGGATATGAGCCGTAGGCAGCTGCTCGCCGCCGCAGGGTTAACAGGGCTTCAAGGCGTTAAATCGCGCGTTGAAACGAGCAGGAAACCTATTCGAATCACTAACTGCTATGGTGCCGGTATTGGACCAGCAATGAGTAGCGCACAGATCGAATATGTGGCAAGCTGTGATCTTTGCATTGGTGGGCTGAGTCTCGATTATTCAGACGCCGACCAGATAAAAAGGACGAACGCCAATCTGGTGAAGATTCGGTCAATGAACCCCAAATTCAAGGTCGTCGATTACACGTCTGCACCAGATGCGCCATCGTCCACCCGCAATCTCCCCGCCAATGCCTGGTTGCGATATGAGAATGGCACCATCGCTGCGGGCTGGCCCGGCAGCGCAATGTTAAACCTGGCACACCCAGATGTCATAGAATGGGTTGCACAAAAAGCAATTCGTCACATGAAGTCGGTCGATATCGACGGCGTATTTCTTGACAGTATGGGTGCAGGCTTCGACGCCTGGGAGTGTAATCTCTTTGGGCGCAAGGTACTGCATTTTGAAAACGAACCAGGCGGGAACTTCAGCGATCTCACGTGGCTAAATTCCACCTGGCGCCAGGCCAAGCTTACTTTAGTGCGAAGAGTTCGTGATCTAGTTGGACCCACCGCGATAGTAATGGCCAATCAACCCGGTCATGAAACGGCGCCATCGCTTAACGGCGTACTTTTGGAAGACTGGGTTGACTCATTCTTGAGTGGTGAGAGAACCTGGAAGCAGCTTCTGGATGACTGTACATGGTGGCATCAACATTGCGTCAAACCCGCGTTAACCACGCTCTCGTGCAGCAGCGGCGTAGTGCCTCCTTATAATGCGTGGACGCTTCCTCATGCCAAACAGGATGAGTTGCTGCAGAAGGGCAAGGTTCAATTTAGCCGCATGAGGCTAGGTCTTGCTGCTGCCCTTCTTACTGACGTCTACTATTCATTTGACCTCAATACCAGATGGAGGGGCGAACACTGGTGGTACCCAGAGTACAATGCCAGATTAGGACCACCTGAAGGCGAACCAAAGGCACAAGTGGATGGAACATGGCAGCGTCGGTTCCGCAACGGACTGGTCATTGCAAACCCCACGAAATCTGCGGCAACAATTCATTTGCGTACACCTTATACCAACGTAACCACGCAGCAGAAAGACCACCAGTTTAATCTTGCCTCAAATGATGGACTGTTACTTGTGTCATAGACCCCCTGAATATGTTGTCTGGCGATTCGCAGTACTGTTGCGTGGCATTTACGGCTACCTCGGCACCTACCTCCCGCCTGAACATACCGCTACGGGCGTCCGTGCTATAATGTGAATACATGCAAGAATTGTAATCACTATTTTCACGTCACAGGTAATGCCAGCTTAATTTATGAACCAGAGCCACATTCGTAACTTCTGTATTATCGCCCATGTCGACCACGGCAAATCTACCCTGGCAGACAGGCTGCTAGAAAACACCCACACCATAGCCCATCGAGACATGCAGGCACAGCTCCTGGATACCATGGATCTTGAACGTGAACGCGGCATTACCATCAAGATGACCGCCGTGCGGCTTCACTACACGGCAAACAACGGTGAGTCTTATCAGTTTAACCTCATCGACACCCCAGGGCATGTGGACTTCACGTACGAGGTATCACGTTCGCTGGCTGCTTGTGAAGGAGCACTACTCGTGGTGGACGCTGCCCAGGGTGTTGAAGCTCAAACGCTGGCCAACGTCAACCTTGCATATCAGAACAACCTTGCCCTCATCCCGGTAATTAACAAAATTGATCTTCCTGCTGCCGACCCTGACCGGGTGCGCGAGGAAATAGAAAATGTGCTTACCCTGGACGCTTCAGACGCCATCCTGGCAAGCGCAAAAGCCGGCATCGGAATTGCGGAAATCCTCGAGGCCATTGTCCATAAAATCCCAGCGCCAAAGGGCAGTTCAGAGGCGCCACTTAGGGCGCTGATCTTTGACAGTAAGTTCGACACCTACCTCGGTGTAGTGTGCTACGTGCGAATAATCGACGGCTCGCTCAAAATGGGCCAGCGCATAAAATTTATGGCATCGGGTAAGGAGTTCGAGCTTGTTGAAATAGGCGCGTTTGCGCCTGAGCGCCGTCCCGGCAAGCAACTGAACACTGGCGAAGTGGGTTACTTCTCAGCCGGCATCAAAACCATTGGGGACGCTCAGGTAGGAGATACTGTCACGCTTGCGGAGCGCCCGGCGACCGAGGCATTACCTGGCTATCGAACTGCAAAGCCGATGGTGTTTTGTGGGCTCTATCCCCTGGACGGTTCTCAATACCCCGATTTGCGCGAAGCTTTATTCAAGTTGCAGCTTAATGACGCGGCACTCTCGTTTGAGCCAGAAACATCGGCAGCTCTGGGATTCGGTTTCAGATGCGGCTTCCTGGGTCTACTTCACATGGATGTGGTGCAGGAGCGACTGGAGCGTGAGTTTAACCTTGGCCTCATCGCAACATCACCTTCCGTCGTCTACAAAGTCTTCCGAACGGATAGCAAGGTGGACGAAATTGACAACCCTGCGCAGCTACCCAATCCGACTTACATTGACCATATCGAAGAGCCGTACGTCGATGCCACGATGATGATGCCCGGTGGGTACGTAGGCACCATCATGGAATTGTGTCGCGACCGTCGCGGCGACTTTGTAAGCATGGAATATCCCGCACCCGACCGCGCTATGTTGCGATACCGGCTTCCTCTTAGTGAAATACTAATGGATTTCTTCGACCAGTTGAAATCGCGCACCCGGGGCTACGCCAGCTTTGATTATGAGCTGGGAGACTACCGTACTTCTAACCTGGTTAAAATTGACATTCTTATGAATGGGGACATCGTAGATGCTCTTTCGTTCATTACGCATCGTGATAAAGCATACGATCGCGGTAAGTCGATTGCAGAAAAGCTGAAAGAGGTGGTTCCCCGTCAGCAGTACGATATCAGAATTCAGGCTGCCATAGGTGGTAAGGTGGTAGCCGCCGAAACAGTTAAGGCATTTCGCAAGAACGTTACTGCGAAGTGTTACGGTGGGGATATCTCGCGTAAGCGTAAGCTGTTAGAGAAGCAAAAAGAGGGTAAAAAACGCATGAAACAGGTTGGTTCCGTGGAGATTCCACAGGAAGCATTCCTGAGCGTGCTAAAATTGAGTTAGCATCTACTATTGCAACTGTGAGCGGCGCTTGTTCATACACGCAGCGCGCCGTAATTTGGCACAATTAATCCCTGCTGAATTACGACATGCCCATCAGTGGCAGCAGGTTGATTGAAAGGAAAGCCATGCATCGCGTGCTTGTTAGTGATCCAATTTCGGAAGTAGGTCTTGCTCCACTACGGGCCGAGTCTGGAATCGAAGTTGACGTTAGAACTGGGCTGACTGCAGAACAGTTAAAGTCTGTTATTGGCGGCTACGACGCCCTTCTTGTGAGAAGTGAAACCAAGGTGACGGCGGATATATTAGCTGCTGCTCATCGGCTTCAGATCATTGGCCGTGCCGGTGTTGGCGTGGATAACATCGACGTAAAGGCCGCCACCGAACATGGTATTGTCGTGGTGAATTCACCAGATGGCAATACGCTTGCTGCCGCTGAACTAACAGTGGGGCTTATTCTCTCCCTTATGCGCAATATTCCGGCTGCGAATGCTACGATGCTGGCTGGAAAGTGGGATCGCAAAAAGTTTACAGGTAGTGAACTTGCGGGAAAAACGGTGGGTATCGTTGGCTTGGGGCGTATAGGCTATGCCGTTGCCCAAAGGTTACGAGGATTTCAGGTGAATCTTATTGCATACAACCCCTTCGTACCTGAAGAGACCACACGTCAGCTAGGTGTAGAACCGGTTTCGCTCGATGATCTATTGCGGAAAAGCGATATTATTACCGTTCACACCCCACTTAGCCCGGAAACACGCGGGCTTATAGGGCCAAAACAGTTTGAGATCATCAAACCTGGCGTTCGTATTGTCAATGTTGCCCGCGGTGGCATCATCGACGAGCAGGCGCTGGCAGACTGTGTAAAAGACGGGAGAGTGGCCGGTTTCGCTTTCGACGTGTTCACCTCGGAACCACCAACACCCGACAACCCGCTGCTGGGAATTGAGAAGGGGGTTATTACTCCTCACCTTGGAGCGTCCACCCACGAGGCACAGGTGAAAGTTGCAGTGGACGTTGCAGAGCAGGTCGTTGATGTGCTTGCCGGCCGTCCTGCAAGATCCGCGGTGAATTTACCGCAGATGGATGCGGAAGACCTGCAAAAACTTGCGCCCTATATCACTCTCGCCTCCAGGATTGGCAGCCTGCAGAGCCAGCTTGCCCACAATGCCAACGGTGCTGAGACAAAGCCTGTTACAGCCGTGGAGGTAGTTTTCAGTGGTGAGTTTGGCGGCCTGCCAACAGGTCCTATTACTCGTGCCGTTCTAAAAGGGCTGCTAACTCCTCTT
The DNA here is from genome assembly GCA_021777995.1 of bacterium. Lineage (GTDB taxonomy): Bacteria > Armatimonadota > Chthonomonadetes > Chthonomonadales > Chthonomonadaceae > JAJZFK01. Next base: position 3,834 of record JAJYCW010000020.1, on the reverse strand, counting down.
GCGGAGGGTTCGGTCAACCTGGTTAATGCACCCTATCTGGCAGAAATGCGCGGCATTAAGGTTGTGGAGCAGCGACGAGACGCCACACCAGATCACACCTGCCTTCTTTCGGTGCGTGCACATCTGGCTGATGGTGAAAGAACTATATGCGGTACTGTATACAACGACGTGGCCCACATTGTTCACATTGACGGCTACCACGTGGATATCGTACCTAGCGGTAACATGGTGATTACCCAACATACTGATCGCCCGGGAATCATTGGTAAAGTTGGCAATCTGCTGGGTGATAACGGCATCAATATTGCGGGTATGCATGTTGGTCGTGAAGCAACTGGTGGGCGTGCAATCATGGTGCTTATGATTGATGAAGAAGTACCAACCGAACTCATGGAGCAAATTCGGCGGATACCGGGTATGGAACGTGCCCGAATGGTATCACTGTGAGTTCAATGGCAGAGGATGCCCCGCACTTCCAGGCTCCGCCGGCACTCGCCAATGCGGTTGCAGACGCTATGGAGGTTCAGAAGTCACTCATTGCTGCCTGTTCACCAGTGTTTCAGCAAGTTACAGCCGCATTTGTAAGTGCGCTTACTTCCGGAGGCCGCATACTACTGTGCGGTAACGGAGGGAGTGCGTGCGACGCACAGCACGTGGCTTGTGAACTGGTGGGCAGGTTTCTACGCGACAGGCAGCCGCTTCCTGCCATGGCGCTAAATTGCGATGGCGCAGTAATGACGTCTTTGTCCAATGACTTCGGCTATGAGCATCTCTTTGAGCGGCAGGTGATGGCTCTAGCAAAACCTGGCGATGTGGTGGTAGGAATCAGTACAAGTGGTAATTCGCCAAATGTTATTCTGGCCGTTGAGGCAGCAAAAGCAATTGGGGCCGTTACAATAGGGTTTACGGGTGTTACAGGCGGAAAGTTGAAGTCGATCACCGACATATGCTTCTGCGCACCTAGCAGTCATACACCGCGCATACAGGAAGCACATCTGCTGGTTTGGCATGCGGTTTGCGACGCAGTTGAAGCCGAGATGTGTAATCGAGGGTAAGTTGACCGCGCCAAATATTTCACCCACGGTCGATCTCGGCAAGTTTAACTCTGTCGTGTTCGCAGATAGGCTAATTAATTGGTACGTGGCTAACCGGCGCCCAATGCGATGGCACGGAGCAGACGCATATTCCGTGTGGGTCTCTGAAATAATGCTGCAACAGACCCAGGCGGCAACGGTAACCGAATACTACGACCGCTTCATGCATTCGTTTCCCACTGTTCACGCGTTGGCAGCAGCCTCGCAGGAGGTGGTTCTAGCTCATTGGAGCGGGTTGGGCTACTACGCGCGGGCACGCAATCTCCATGAGGCAGCAAAGATTGTCGTCGCTCGGCATGGCGGCAATGTGCCGAATAGTCTTAACGAGCTCCTTAACCTTCCCGGTATTGGGAGATATACCGCCGGGGCAATCCTCTCCATCGCTTACAACCAGCCAGTCCCTTTGGTGGACGCAAATGTTGCGAGAGTAATAAGCCGACTGTTTACCCTTAACGAACTACCTACATCTCGCGAGGGCAACAAAAACCTCTGGGCGATTACCTCGCATCTTGTACCACTGCAACATCCCGGACTGTTCAACCAGGGCCTCATGGAGTTGGGTGCAACGGTCTGTACGCCTACAGCACCGGATTGTAATAAGTGCCCCGTTACATCACTGTGCGGTGCCCATGCCACCGTAGATCCTTCCCAATGGCCGACAAAAACTGCACGCAAGAAGTTTGTTCAGCAGATCCACTGCTCTGTTGTAGTGCGTCAACCTGACGGGGGAGTGTACCTGGTTAGGCGACCCAGCCGGGGACGCTGGGGTGGACTATGGGAGTTTCCCCGGGTTGAATGCAAGCAGGACGAGACACCTTGCGAGGCTGCAGAGCGAGCCGCACGCCAGTTGCTGAACGTGCCCATTACGGACGTCACCATGGTCACGGCTGTAAAACATACCGTTACCCACCACAACATTACACTCTACTGTTGCACAGCACAGGCACTTGAAGTGCCCGTCACCGGTGAAGGAATTCATCTCGTATCTGTTGAAAGTCTACCAGATTACCCGCTTGCCGCACCTCAGGTGCTATTGCGCAACCAGATCCTATGTCCGGCCAAGTTCGAAATTCAACAGGCTCTTACCCTGTAGGCGATGCTCCCCAACGAGGAGACACTATGAAACCGCGTTCGTCTATGATGTTGGCATTCGTTCTCTTTTTATGTGGCGCACTTGTGGCCATTGAAACGGCACTTACCTCTGCGTCGCCCACTATTAATGGCTGGATAACAGCGCAAAAGCAGACGCCCGCGCTTTGGACACTCGATGGCTGCGCAGTTTTGATACTCATGGTGGCCATTATCTTCGCGAATTTCCAGGAGAGTCAGGCGCAAATACACAGGGAGCTTGTCACCCAACAGCAGCTTGCAGCGGATGAAGCACGTAACGAAGTAACAAAGTTAAAACAGCAGCTGGAGGACTCCCAGGCTGCCATGAAAGACTCGTTTTTACGCCAGAATGAGACCAACGCGGAGTTACGCTCGTTCAGTCAGGCAAATGCAGCGCCGCTAGCAGAGCATATTACGGCTGTTAACCGTCAGATTGATACCATCCATCTCGCGCTGCAGTACCATCGCGCCAGTTTACAGCAGGTAAATCACCAGCTACGCGATGTTAACCTCAAACTTCAGCATGGTGCAACGATAGCTGCGGCTGCCGAGGGTCCGCCTCGACAGATAACGGAGATGGATGCTGCCGTGCTGCCAGAGAGCGACGACGTGGAGGTGCTAACATTAAATGCTCCCGCTGCCGTGATTGCTGAGGCACAGACAATTGACGTATCGGGTGATCCTGTATCCCTCTCTGCGCCACCAGCGGATGCGGTAAGCAGCCAAGCGGAACAGACCCTGGAAGTTGAGCAATCCGAATTCGCAGTTGTTACGCCCCATGACCCCACGGAGACACGTGTAGCGCCTATCAACGAAGAGCAATGGTCCTCATACGACTTAGCGGACGGCACCTATGTCACCAACGAAGAGATGGCATTACTGACCGCACCCATCGTGCTTGACGGAGATTTCACAGAAACTACCGATCAGGTAGACGGAACGTCGGAGTTCCATTGGCCCGATGAACTCCATTCCGGTATCACGGACACTGAAGCGCCGCATGACTTAACAACGATGGAGGCAACGCCGCCAGAGTCACCATTTGCGGCTGACCTGGCTGCGGAGGACAACTCTACTGCGACGGTATCTGAGTACGAGAACGAAGGCAGCGATGTTGCCCCAACAGCCGCGGACGCTGGTATCGCTCCAGCACCTAACGAAGTTATGGAACCCGTTCAGCAAACCGTAGAACCGGACCCTAGGCCCGCCATCAGCGCCGATCCTCGTGAATGGTTTCGCAAACTGTAATGCGCAATCGTCCAGTACTAGAAGCTTCGGTCGAGGAGATAATTGACGCACTGCGCGACGCTCCGGCTGCACCGCACACGTTATGTGCGATCTGCTACCTGAAGGATCGTGCTGCCGAGCGGGCAATAAAAGCGCTCTATACAGAGCTGGTGAACGACTATGATCTACGCCTGCGATGGCGAAACACCGAGGGCTTTTGCCAGAGACATAGCGAACTTGCCGCGCAGCTAGGTGATCCCCTTGGCACCGCAATACTCTACCTGGATGTAGTGGAACGCAGCCTTAAGTGCGACGGTGAATCTACAAGGCTCCGGAGATGGCCTGCCCCACGACGCAAGCGCGACTTGGGCTCCCAGTGCCTTTGCTGTATCGATGAACAGGA
>JAJYCW010000019.1 GCA_021777995.1 bacterium | reverse complement strand
GGCAATAAGCTGGGTACCACTTGCGCTAGCCAATGCGGGTAATGCCATGAGAATCACGGCAGGTAGAACGATGTTCTTCATGAGAGGCTTCACCTTCCATCCTTCTGAGTTTTCAACGAATGCCGTTCGTGCAGCATTAAAATATAACTTTTCAGAAGATAGGCTGTAGCCTTATATCAACAGCCAAGGCCAAAATTCCGATCCGTCATATTTTAGTCTCTGGAAGCCTGAATGTAAACTCAGTATATTTTCCAGGCAGATTATGTAAATCTCCGCTGCATAATCAATGTCAGCCCTAACCTAACGATCGCTACAAATATGAGGCTACGCAGAATACTGCGAGCGACAGCCTTCGTACCTGCATCTAGATCCATGGTCAGAAGGTGCGTTCGCAGGGTAGTGCCGTTTGGCCGCGGTGCGACCGTGTACCTTACGGTCCCTTATATCACACGCTTTAACAAAGCAGCCGAGCGCTATGAGGAGGCAGGTAAACTGCAACCGCTAGCTTTCAACGGCTACCGCGCGATCAAACTTATGCCCGTGGAGCGAGTACTTACGAACCTTCTCACACCTCGGAGCCATAACGACGGGGCTCCTACAGAGGTTACGCGGGAACTGCGGGCAACAGGATTAAGTTGATGGATCGAGTTTAGCCAGCCTGCACACCGAAGGCTGGCTAAATCTAGTAAGTCATCCAATGCGAAAACTACCATAGAATCGCCCTGATCCAATACTAAGGCGTGTGGTACGTGCCGCCAGCCCAACCGTCGGGCGTTTGTTCATTTAAAAAGGCCCCGCCGCTGACACTGGCCCACGAACCTGATGCAGTGTTGCCGTATCCCGCAGAGACCGTAGAAAATGCGCCAGAACTGCCATTGGACTCTCCGCCAGAAATGGTAGAGAAAATGCCAGAAGCGGTGTTGGATGCTCCGCCGCTTACGGCACTAATAAATCCAGATGCGACATTTTGGTAGCCACCATACACATCTGCGAGGTCACCAGTAGTCTCGTTACCGATGCCTCCTACGACTGAACCAAACGGACTATTACCGCTGTTTCCTAGACCTGATACAATGGCGCCTATGGACGTGTAGTGGTTGTCGGCACCCACGATTAGATTATGTGAACCAGTGTAGCCGCCTGCAGAAATATTGGAAGGTTCGTTGTAACCAATAATGAGGTTGCCTAGCCCATTGGAAACCGCGTGCATTTGTCCGGCACCGTCAAGCTCATTATATAAAGCCGAGGTGAGTGTAGGGTCGTCTGAGATACCTGACGTGCTGCCCAACCCGTCCTGAATGTAGACATTGCAAGCTGTGAAGTAGCTGGCGGGATAGCCGTTACTGTCCACACCTGTAGTTAGGTACTTTGTTTTGGTATCTAGTGACGCAACGCTGTTGTTAAGGCTGGTGAGGTTGGCAGTGGTGGCCTTCTGTGCGGTCTCTAGAGCCGTGATGCGCTGCAAAATGGATCGTAAGGTAGTGCCGTAGCCCTGTGCAAGGGCGGTAGGGAGCGAGTTGCTCAGCAGGCAGATGCACGAAATGGCGAGAACGCCTGCACCGCTTGCCCGTACTTTACGAACCAGTGAACCGTGGGCTTTTCGGATTTGTAGGAGTTCCGTCTCCAACTGAGTAATGCGGGTATCAAGACTAACTATTGGTTCTACTGCCATGTCGGTTTGTGCCTCTTTCTAGTGTGTGACCTGTATTCAGTCCGAATTGTCACTCATAACAATTCGGTGGATAGACTGGAGGCTCGTTCTGGCAAACGGGCCCAGTACCCCTACGATCCATACCAAGCATGTCATATAGCAGCCTCAGCGACGCATATTTCATGGCTACCGCAACCGTCTGGAGAGGGCCAACGGCATCTGGATAATCACTGTTGGTTACCGCGCAGTTGTTGCCACCCATTGCGGTGCTGATGTTAGTGCTTAAGCATGTGCCACTGTGCGCCATCATTAGCGATGCCATAAAACTCGTCCTGCTATTAACGTGAAAGAGGTTATCAGTCACGGTGACCACGACGCCAGAAACGTTCCTGACGGCGTGAGCACTGCGGTATCGGCCCGGATCAGCCGGGAGTACCCGGAGCGTCAGTACTGCGAAAAGTCATCCAATCATAGAAGGTTCCACGCACTGGTTACCAGTGAACTGAGACCACGCACGCCAGGATTAGATGATCCTCACCAATGGCTCACGAAGCAATAGGCCACCTGATTTCTACCCGTTTCACATGCAATTATTGTACTTTTAACCTTGGCGGTGCGGCTGTGATATAAGTCATAGTGCAGGTGTTAGATTGTTCACAATGCTTGTAAACGAGGGTTAGCTAAGTAATTCACGTCTAGCGGGAAATCGATCTATTAATTAACGGTGAAGGGTAATTACGCTTAACGTGGAGGCTATTCCAACAGCGAACGGTTAGTCGATGCGGAACAGGTCTCATTGAGGAGGCCCGCCCTGGTTTAGACGAGATATAAGGAGGCGGGCCGATTCTGCTGTTGTAAGGAATAACAGTGAAGTCGTTTAACGAGGCGAGTCAGTTGGAAGCCGTGTCGTAGCGTTTTTTAAAGGCAGCATTCCTTGCCGCAGTGATGTAGGCAACTGAGGAGTAAGTGGTACCGAGGTCAATTCCGATTACTGTCATTTGCTCGGGTCTTTGCGAGCTGTTTATTACGGTGTTGTTATGTGCCACGTTTTAAGCCTCGCTCTCTAAACTTAACGAATGGGTGGAAAGGCCTAACCAAAGTCGTTGTTAATTGGTGAAAGGCACCCTGTTGACGCTGGGATACACTCATTATAACGCGAGTTATGCGATTTTACATGCGAGGTGGCGTGCGTAGCGCGCTGCGAAATAGGGGGCATTAAGAATCTGCGAAGCGGGGTGGCCGCCCCCCCGTTAGTCTGGGGCAACGACGGACAGCATCGCAAGTGCGAGGGCACCTTGCACAGCGGAGCCTGCTGGCTGTTGGACATTAAATCTACGGCCACTGTTGGTCTCGTTCTCTCGCTCCCAGGGCGCGGTAAATTGCCACGAGGGTTCTGCAAACTCCTGTTGCAGGAACCTGCTGATGTTCCACAGACCACCGAGAGGATACACGGGAGTATCGTGCGCCATGAACAGGCGGTGTTTAGCTTCCCGTACAGAATGGCGCAGGCGGCGCGCCATGAGCGCGACGAGAGATCTGGACTGTGGCTCGCCCTCGTCGGCTAAGCGGCCAATGACTGGTGCGATTCCCGCTACGCGTGCGGTTTGAAAGTCGCTATAGATCCACTGCAGCACTTGACTTTGAGTACCGGCTCCCGTCTGCTTTAGTACAGCCTGGGTTATTGCGTCTTCCCGCCCGTCTTTCATCATCTCCAAGGTGTACCGCAGGGCCTGAAGGCCAAGATTGAAGCCAGAACCGCGATCACCCAGAAGGTAACCCAGACCATCCTCGCGCCATTCTCGGTTGAGATTGTCACGTCCGTATGTTATCGCTCCGGTGCCGGCTATTACAACAATTCCGGGATTTCCACCAGTAGCACCCTCAAATGCTATGCGGTAGTCGGGCTCGAGCCGAAAGAAATGGGAAGAGATCAAAGAGGGTAAAGAGGTAAACAGGTCAAGCCGCTTCTGTTCCAGCGAGTAGCCGGCAACCCCGAGGCATGCGCTGGTAAAACGAGTGACTAGCGAGTCCAAGCCGGCCATCTCACATGCGTTGGCCACTGCCGTTTTCAGCGAAAGGTGAAGGCAGTCCGTCCGAGCATTCAGGCTGCCCACGCCTCCTTCGCCGTGCCCCAGGATAGTACCTGAGAACGTGGCCACCGCGGCGGCCGTTTTGGTTCCTCCGCCGTCTATGCCCAAGATGAGCGCTGTCGTGTCAGGCGGCATAGAATGGAACCCTTTCTGATAAGTATCCCCCTGAGACATCTCAGGGGGATACGCAAATCCCGGTAAGCCGATTTTAGAACTCGACGGCTTTGCCCGTGCGAGCAGATGTGTAAATCGCTTCGAGAATTTCGGATACTACGCAGGCCTGCTCCGGGAGCACGACCTGAGGAGTGTTGTGAAGGAGCGAGTCGATCCAGAGGCGCGCTTCGATATCGGCATCGCTTTCCGATCGACCGCTGTAGAACGCCACGCCGCCAGCGCCGAGATCAACCTTTTTATCCCACAGCCTGCTAAACTCTTCGCCATTGATGCGAAGGCCGCCCATCATGTCGGCACCAGCCTTGGTGCCGCAGAGCGTACATTTGGCCTCGTCGACCTGCAGGGTGTTGAGCGCCCAGCTGCTCTCTAGAACAATTGTTGCACCGTTCTCCATGGTGATGAAGCCGAAGGCGGAGTCCTCAACGGTGAAGTCCTTTGGGTTCCATGGTCCGAAGGCATTGGCAGCGTTCTCGGTGTCCGCAAGCTTGCGATATACCGAACCCAACACAGTCTTGGGCTTGTAGTTGTTCATCATCCACAGCGTGAGGTCAAGTGCATGGGTGCCGATATCGATCAGCGGGCCGCCACCCTGCTTCTCCTCGTCCAGGAAAACGCCCCAGGTTGGTACAGCGCGCCGACGAATTGCATGGGCACGAGCGAAATAGATGTCGCCAAGGTCACCGCGCTCGCAGAGCTGATGCAGGTGCCAGCTGTCGGGTCGGTAGCGGTTGTTGTATCCCACAGTAAGCTTGCGACCTGTACGCTTGGCGGCTTCCACCATCCGGCGGGCATCCTTGGCTGTTTTTGCCATAGGCTTCTCTGAAAGGACATCTTTTCCAGCTTCCATAGCAGCAATTGCGATCTCTGCATGAGAACTGTTTGGCGTGCAAACGTGGATAACGTCAATGCTCTTGTCTTCCAAAAGCTTTCTGTAATCTTTGCTTACAAGGCTCTTGGCATCGCCATAGTCCTTTTTCGCTTTTTCAGCGCGCTCTTCAACTATGTCGCAAAATGCCACAAGCTTGGCCGTCGCCAGTTTTGAAAGACTGGGTAGGTGTTTGCCGTTGGCGATACCGCCGCAGCCGACGATACCGATTTTCAGCTTTTCAGACATCGGTTATCCCTCTCATCCTCGAAATAAAATGTGGTTTGTAGGTACCGCTCCAACCGTGTGCACGGTGAATGCTAATACCTTAATAAATTCACCGGTCAATCAGAGAATACCTTCTCTATCTTTAGCATTACGGGCCTGGAAGTTACTCCCAACGCGATCCCTGCATAGAGATTACCTCAACTGCACTGCCCCCTGGGCCTTCGATATAGATGCTCTTTGATTTGTCACGGTGAATTTTAATTTCCTTGCCGGTCTTGAGCGCAAGTGCTTCCAATTCTTCTATCGATACGCGCCAGGCGATATGATCTGGGTGTTGATCGCTCGTGACAAAAGCCAGTCGAACACCATTCGCCTCTACAAACGCCCACGTGTCATCCTGATAAAGCACGCGTGCACCAGGAATAAACTCGATATACCAGTTAACTGCGGAGGCGATGTCATCTACCTGTTGGGCAATGTGATCGAATTGAAAAGTCATGATATTTCCTGACGGCTAAATTCCGGGCGCGGGCGTTACCATGATATGCATGCGCTTCGCACCCCTAAGTATGGTGACCTCCACGGGTTTACCAGGTTTTTCCATCGAAAGGGCGTTCCAACAGTCATCCAATGTATCCGTCCAGCGTCCGTCCACCGAGAGCAGTACGTCCCCTGGTTGTAAGCCGGCTTCCGCTGCGGGGGTGCCGGCATACACCGAGGTAACGGTGACGCCCCGTTTCTGACCGACAGGTTTGGTAACGGAGGCACCCCACTGGGCAGCCGGAACCAGATGTTTAACCGTTGTCGATCCGAATAGCCTCGACATTAGCCGCGATACTACGTCTGGCGGGTGAAAATGGCCGGGGCTCAAGGTGATGGTGCCATCCGCGTAGTCGAGAATAAGGTTGAAGCGGGCCCAGAATGAGAATCCCAGTATGCCGTGCAATGGACCCTCAATTTGAGACAGCAAGCTGATAACAGGGTGGTTCAATACCATCACTGCAACGTTGGAGACCTCTTCACTGCCCACCTTAATGGTGCCTGCGCTTGTCATGCTAACTGGCAGCAGCGAAGGAGTGGTAGTGGGCTTTATTCCTTTAATAAGCCCGGCGGCAAGAGCTGTATCCACGTCTACAAAAGTGATGGGCGAGCCGGTATCAAGTATAAATCGAAAAGGGCCCTTACCGTTAAGCGTTGCACTTAGGGCGATGTGTCCGCTTTCTAATACCTCCAGTGGAACTCTGGAGGAATGAGCAACAGGCAGCGATTGTGCGGTTGCATGCTGCACGCTTATGGGGTATAGCACCGCCGCTATAAACATAGCCGTGAGGAAACCTCGGCGCATCTAAAACCCTCCCAGGTTTGGTACTACGGTGAACTTCTTGCGTAGCCCATCGCGCAGCACCACCACGACCACTCCTGCGCTGTTTGTTGCGCGATTAAGAGCCGCTATGGCCGCCATAGTTGAGGTGATATTGATCGGTGGTTTACCCGGGAACCAAACGCGCACGATCTGATCCCCGGGCTGCAGACCCGCGCTCCAGGCTGGTGCGGCGTGAATGACGGAGGCGATGGATGCCGGCTGACCCGAATTTGAGAACTGAATACCGTAAAACGGTCGTCGAGTGGTGGTCACGTTCTGCGCGGGAGAGAGAAACGAGCCTGCCATTTTAGCTAGATCGCGCATCTGCTGTTGGGATTTGTCCGCGCCTGCCTGCAGTGTATTACGCTGTGCCGCAGGCAGGCTGTCAAGCGTCTGAATGTGAGGCATCCAGCCAGTGGGAGTAAATATTAGATGCGATCGGGAGAGGTCTATGTGGAGCCTGAATTGTGCCAACAAGGTGAAGCCTATGACCCCGTCAAGGTGCTCACCGGTAAGATTGATGTTATTCATACCCTGGAGTTGTGCCAATTCTTGCACCGCACCTGTAACGTTTCGCATGCGAAGCCCGCCTTCTAGGTGAAACGAGTTGAGTACTACTCGCGAAGTGGTGCCCTTAATAACTCCACACCGTTTGGCTGCTGCCGGTGACAGAAATACCGTTGGTGCCCCTGTATCCAGGATGAACAGAAATGGTCCATGGCCATTTACGCGTGCGCGCAGGAGAATGTGGTCAATTGGGCTAAGCTCGAACGGGATGCGATACCGCTTCTGCGTGCTTACAATAGTTTGAACCGGCTGGCCAGGCGACTGTGCAGAGGCATGTTTCTGCGTGGCATAGGCTGCCGTGCACCAGAGAGACGCGCATAATGCGACCGTCATTAGGCGCTTAAGCGAGGTTGTCAATGAGTTGCTAATCCTCCAGCCCAGCAGACGTGCGCATAGCAGTGAAGCGTTGCCAAGCCTGCTCCCACTCGCTGGTGCTTGCACCAGGCTCATAGCGTTCAATTTCAAACGAGTTACGTATTATATCCCGTCCTTCAGCTAACGAACCAATACGACCGCGGGCGATGCCCTGTAACAGTATATTACCGGCAGCGGTGGCCTCCACGGGACCAGCAATTACCTGCCGTTGCGTGGCGTCAGCCGTAAGCTGACACAGCAGCCGATTCTGAGTACCACCGCCTACCATGTGCAGAACTCGCAGCGGTCCGCCGTGAAACCCTTCCAGTCTGTCCATTGTCCAACGAAACTTCAATGCCAAACTCTCGAGGCAGCAGCGTACAAACTCGCCTGGTGAGGCTGGCGGTGCTTGACCTGTACCAATGCAGAATGCAGTAATGGCCTCAGTCATGTCAACAGGTGAGAGGAATACGGACGCATCTGGGTCAACTACGGGGCCAAAGGGCTTGCTCATTTCTGCCATGGTGGTTAGCTGCGCATAGCTGTAATCACTTCCTTTACGGGCAAAGGACCGCCTGCATTCCTGAACGAGCCATAGGCCCATGATATTTTTTAGAACGCGCACAGTTCCACACACGCCGCCCTCGTTCGTAAAGTTTGCACGGGCCATTGCCGTGGTGAGGATGGGGCCCTGCGCCTCAATTCCCATAAGCGACCAGGTGCCGCAGCTTAGGTATGCCCAATCCTTGCCAGTGGAGGGTACCGCCGCTACCGCCGAAGCCGTGTCATGTTCGCCTACTGCCAGAACAGGCACGGCCCCGCAGCCTGTTTCTGCCTGAATATCCTTACCTGTAGTACCAACCTCACTGCCAGGCATCACGATATCCCCGAGAATTGAGCGCGGAATATCCAAGGCCGCCAGCAGGCCTACTGCCCAGGTACGTGTGGACGGATCCAGCATCTGACTTGTACTGCTGATAGTGTATTCTGACGACTGTACGCCGGAGAACCAGTATTTCAACAGGTCTGGCATGAAAAGCAGCCTGCGTGCAGCACCAAGGGTGGGTGATTTTTGGCTCTGTAGCGCCAGCAGTTGATACAGTGAGTTTATCTGAAGGATCTGAATACCAGTAGCGCTAAACAGCCGCTCTCGTCCTACACGCTCAATGGCCTGCTCCACCATGCCGTCGTTGCCATGATCGCGGTAATGGCGCGGGTTAGCCAGAAGGCGGCCACTGTCGTCTAACAGGCCAAAGTCGACGCCCCAGGTGTCAATACCCATTCCATCAATCTCTTCTCCGTGAGCGGCAGAAGCCATTGCAAGACCACGTTTGCAATCATCAAAAAGGCGCAGTGCGTCCCAGTACATGGTACCGAGAACGGTGGTTGCGCCAGTAGGAAACCTGTGAACGTCTTGTAGCGAAAGCTTATCCCCGTCAAATCGTCCCAATACTGCGCGGCCGCTTTCGGCACCAAGATCGAATGCAAGGTATTTCAGTTGCTTCATAAAGGAGACCCCGAAGATTGGTGAGCCGCTTGCAGATCACTTCTCGACCATGCAGCTATTGGCCTATTAGTTCATCGCTATGGGGCTATTATCCTTCTCACCTATCGTTGACAACTCGCGGCGCAAATTGCCATTTGGACCTTAATAGACACTTAATAGTTACAAGGGTACTATGGCAATATTGAGGGTTAAACGCTTTGCGTAATCAAGGTGCGTTAAAAAGGAGCGGTGTATGAGTGCAACAAAACAGGGACGGAAAGCAGCCTGGCTGCTGCCCGTTGTAGGGCTTGCAGTGGCGGGTGGGTGGGCGCACGTGCGATCCTCCACTGCAGACGCGTCGCGAGCAGACGTGCCTGTACACGAAGTAGTGGGGCTGCAGCGGAACGGCAGCTACCTTGTGCCAACAGGCCAGATTTTGCGACCTGTAGGCAAGCAACTGCAGTTTGATGGCAGGCCCGTTGACATGGCACTTTCGCCGAACGGTAAAACACTGGCGTTGCTTCTGCCAACTGGTATCCGGCTGGTAGACGTTGCAAAGGGTGCGTTCGTAGGTGATCTAAACCGATCCCGCCATAACTTTGCCGGAATTGCCTGGTCACACGACGGTACTCGCCTCCTTTCGTCTGCCACAGCGAGTGGGCCAGACGGCAGGATGCAGGGGGCGATTGCAGTAGACAGGGTGAATGCCGACGGAACTCTTGTGCCGCTGAAGTCAATCACTATTCCGCTTAAGGTAGGAATTCAGCCAGATATTCGCGCAAAAAATTCTGGTACCTGCGGAATGGTGATCTCGCCCAATGGAAAGTGGTTGTACGTTTCACTATTTGAAAACGCCGCTGTTGCCTGTGTTAACCTGGCAACCTACAATGCCGCGACGGGCATAGCGGGCTACACCGAGGTGCCAGTGGGCAGTTCACCTGACGCTCTGGCAATTAGCCCAGACGGTAGCAGGCTCTATGCTGCAGACCGAGGCGGACGCCGACCTCAAGCAGGGGACACCGAGGACCTGGGGGACCCGGTGGTCGTTAATCCGGTAACCTACAAGGCCGATACCGGCGAGGTGACGGTCATTGATACGCAACGGGCGGCCCTGGAACCCGGACGCGCCGTGGTGGCCGAAATTGCTGTTGGCCTGCAGCCCACTGCGCTTGCAGTTTCGCCGTCTGGTTTGCGTCTCTACGTGGCGTGCTCCAATAGCGATGAACTCGACGTAATCAATACAGCAAATTTTCAACTGGTAGACAAATTAGACACAAGCCCAGCGCCAGCTAAGCTCGGTGACAGCAGTCCTAACGGGCTGGCGGTGACGCGAAACGGCCGCAGGCTCTTCGTATCACTTGGTGGCGATAATGCGATTGCCGAGTACCAGCTTTCTACTGCGGACGGTGGAGAAGGCAGCACAACGCGGCGGCTGGGCCTGATTCCTACTGCCTGGTTTCCCATTGATGTGTGCCTCGTGGACAACGATACCACCTTGTGTATTGCTAACAGCAAGGGGGTTGGTTCTCTCGGCAGCCTCTATCACTTCCATCCTGATCCCTACGGTGCTGCATCACCTGCGCAGGGGCCAGGCGGCCTGAACGTCCCCGCTGGAGGCTTTGTTGGTCACACGGTTTATAACGTGATAGGCACGCTGGGTTTGGTGCCAATACCCAACGATGCTCGTTTGCGTGAGGATACCGCTAACACAGCCGAGTACGACCATTTCGTCCGAATGGCAGTTGCCGTAAACAACCGGCCCTCGCCGTTCTGGTCACGGTTTAAGCATGTAATCATGATCATTAAGGAAAACCGGACCTATGACCAGGTATTCGGCGACGTCAAGACGCCGATTGGAACGCCCGGGGGCGATCCCAACCTTGTGATGTTTGGAAGGGTGGTAACTCCGAACCATCACGCGTTGGCAGCCAGATTCGGCCTGTTTGACAACCTCTACTGCTCCGGTGAGATAAGCGCGGACGGTCACCACTGGATTGATGAAGCCTTCGCCGATGATTACGACGAACGTATGCTAGACAGGTATCCGCGGTCGTATCCGTGCTGTGGTACCGATCCGCTATCCTTTGCAGGTACTCAATTCCTCTGGCAGGCGGCTATGAATCGGGGCATATCATTTAGAGATTATGGAGAGTACGGCCCGTTACCCTCCATTGCACGGCATGCAGACCCAACCTACAATATGCCTGCTGCCATCACTGCCTCGCAGAATGAAGACGTAAACCACGAACATCAGTTTGAGGCGGATGTGAAACAACACGGACTTCCTCGCCTAACCTACCTCTGGTTCCCGAACGACCATACATCCGGGCTGCGACCCGGTGCATACACACCAGAGTCCGACGTTGCAGATAACGACCTCGCGCTGGGCAGGCTTGTAAGCTTCATCTCCCATAGTCGTAAATACTGGCACGACGAGCCTACCTGCATATTTGTCGTGGAGGACGATGCTCAGGGCGGGCTGGACCATATCGACGGCCATAGAACTGTTGGACTCGTGATCAGCCCTTTCAATCGGGAACATCAGGTTAATAGTAGCTTTTATGATCAGCTAACCATGGACAGAACCATGGAGCTTATGCTGGGAATGCCGCCACAAAATCAGTTTGATGCGGCTGCTACGTCTATGCGAAATGCCTTCACCAGCAAAGGGGACTTTCGACCCTATGATTTCGTGCCTAACAAAATCGCCCTTGATGAAAGGAACCCGCAAGCCGCGGCACTTTCTGGCGAGGCAAAGCACTGGGCCGAGGTCGCATCGAGGTTGAACTTCTCCGCACCGGATCTTGCCGATCCTGCCAAAGTGACCGCCATGCTCTGGTTTCACACTCACGGAAACGCCCCGTTTCCACCGCCGGACGCCGCGCAATGATTTCGGATACCGCCCGCATGTACTCCGGTTAGGACTCATGCGGGTTGGTTGGTGCTACAATGCGGGAGTACTCAAGGTCATCGGCCAGGAGCGACCGCATGATTGATCTGAATGAAGCCATTGATGTATTCGTTCACTGTATTGCATTTGGCCGCGCAGTTTACCGGCCGTGCGAAGCCCTTAGGGTTGGTACCTTCTGGTTGGTGCATGATACTTGTTCTGGTAAAGGTGTGGCTCGAAGCGATGAATGGGTAGTACCAGCGACCAGCACAATCACGGCCATTCAACAAGCCGTTGCGGAGCATACAGGTAGCCGGGCACACCGGTTGTGCGCGGCCGGAACAGACGCTGCCGTATTACAGGAATTAAAACCTCAACTCATTGGTGCCGGGTACAGGTATCGGCGCAGCGAACCCGTTATGGCCCTTAAGACCACTGGTTACAAGGGCCGACCGCCTCTACACGAGTCAATTCGGGTGCAGAGCCCGGCACAGGCAGATGCACTAAATCGTGCGACCCATGCCAGGCAGGTTCTGCCGGACCACCTCGATGTTAGTCCACCTGCCGTTCGGGCCTATTATTCCCTCAAGCAAGGAGAGGTAGCGGGATTCGTCCGCTGTATATCGATAAGCCCTACCGTTAGTTATGTGGCTGGAGTTGAGACATTTAAGCAGTATCGTCGCACGGGTATTGCAACAGACCTGATGAATGCGATGATTGCTGACGACTGCACGATGGGGCTTCCAACCTCTATTCTCGTTGCCAGCCGGGCTGGCGAGTTGCTCTATACAACTCTGGGATACCAC
This sequence comes from bacterium, assembly GCA_021777995.1. Classification (GTDB taxonomy): domain Bacteria; phylum Armatimonadota; class Chthonomonadetes; order Chthonomonadales; family Chthonomonadaceae; genus JAJZFK01. The sequence continues at coordinate 31,714 of JAJYCW010000019.1, read as the reverse complement.
ACCATTGGCTATCTTCACGTCTACAGCCAACAGCGCACTCCAATGAAGGTATAATTCACCTCAATTTCGTAAGGTCTGTAGCACGGCGTCAACCGAGAGCGGTTTACGTACCGCAGGAGAACAGAGCGTGGGTTCATCAGAGAATAATATGCTAGAACGCACTTTCCTGCACGCCCCGGGCATTGGTCGCGTTACAGAACAGGCTCTATGGAGTGTGGGCGCAACTACATGGGAAAGCTATCTGGACCGGAGTGGTTCGTGGCCCGTTACCGATTCACAGAATTCGTCGCTTGTACGCACGCTGCAAGAGTCTAGAGAGCGGTTAGCCGAGGGCGATTATGCCTGGTTTGCCAGGCTGCTTCCTGCACAGGAACACTGGCGTGCGGTACCGGAGTTCGGTTACCAGCTTGGGTTTCTGGATATTGAAACAAATGGCGGGCAGAATGCAGACGACATCACGGTTATTGGGTTGTACGATGGCCGCAAGATGCAGCAGTTTGTGGCAGGGGTAAACCTGCACCGTTTTCCAGAAGCCGTAGCGGAATGTGCCTTGCTGGTCACCTTTTTCGGTACGGTATTCGACATACCCTTTATTAAACGCGCTTTCCCTGGCATACAGCTTCCCCAACTCCACGTAGACCTCTGCTACCTCTTTCGCCGTGTTGGCAGGAAGGGTGGCTTAAAATCTATCGAGCGACAGCTCGGTATAGTGCGATCCAGTGCAGCGGATGGGCTCAATGGAATGGACGCCGTGAGACTGTGGCAGGAGTATAGGCTAGGGAGAAAGCATTCGCTGGACCTATTGTTAAATTATAATGCTGAGGACGTAAAGAACATGGCAGAACTGCTGCAGATTGGGTATCAGCTTATGCGCAGGCATACCCTTGCCGGGGGTGCTTAATTCGGCTCAGTTAAGACCATCGGTAAATGCCGCGCCGGCCGAAAATACACGGTATGACTGCAGCACTTCGCCCACATCGCCGTCCATCTGAATGTTGCCCTGGTTTAGCCAGATCACCCGCTGAGCAACACGTTCTACTGTTCTAAGATCATGGGTAACGAAAACGATGGTCTTGCCCAGCGACTGCATCTTACGGATGTAGGCGTAGCACTTTGCCTGAAAAGCCTCGTCTCCCACGGCAAGTACCTCATCCACAAGCAATATATCCGGGTTGGTGTGTACCGCAATAGAGAAGCCTAGGCGAAGTCGTGCGCCCTCATTCCAGTTGCGCAGGTGGGTGTCGACTTTGCTACCTAGCTCAGCGAATTCTACAATGCTGTCAAAGCAGGCTCGCATCTCTTTGGCAGTATTGCCCAGAACAGCTCCGTAGAACAGTATATTCTCTGCCCCTGTGAGGTCGAGGTGGAAGCCAGCGCTAAGGTCAAGCAGTGGAGCGATTCGAGCGGGCGACCCGTCTTCCGCAGACATCTGTATGACACCACCAGTTTTGCGATAAACCCTTGCGAGGAGGCATAGCAATGTCGATTTTCCACTCCCGTTGCGACCAATAACTGCTACAGTTTGCCCACGAGGCACGGTAAAGCTCACGTTGTGCAGTGCAGTAAACTCCTGAAGTGGTGGCTGTCTCTTTAGAAGGTTCAGCATTCTGGTCTTTAGGTGGGTGCGGTACCGTATCCTAAAATGCTTATGAAGGTTTTCAACTATAATGGCGTTTTCTGCGCTTGTCATGGCCGCTCCACAAACTGCCATTTCCGGTAGTTAAAATAGGTATATCCTCCCCACGCAACAAGTACAGTAATAAGGCAGGCGCCACCAAATGTTGTCCAGTCGAACGGAAGAGGCGGTTTCCCGATGAGCCTGGGGCTCTGGTTAAACGCCGAAGGACCAATAGGTTGAAGGATGAAATGCCGAAAGGCGTTGATGAACGACGCTATGGGATTAAGCATATACAGGGTGAATATCCAGGGGTGCTTTCTTACAAGCGAAGACGTGTAATATATCTGGTCGGATGGGTACAGCACCGGCATGATAAAAAATGCAAGGTTAAACACAGTTTGAAGAATGAATTTCACATCCTCGTAAAACACGTTTAACGCCGCCACGAACAGCGCACATCCGGTTACAAGCATTGTTTCCATTACAACCACAAATGGGAAGAAGACGAGTGTTGGAAGTATTGGAATTCCGCCATGAAAGAACGGTGCGACCAGATAAAAAGCAACAAAATAGACTAACCAGCCTAGCAAGAAATGAACACCATTGCTAATAACATTGGCTAACGGAATGGCCTCGCGAGGCATGTAAATCTTTCGTATCATTGTGTAATTGATGACGATAGACTGGCTCGCATCCTGAATTCCGGTACTGAAGAACGTCCACGGTATAATCCCGCTTAGCAGGTAAGCACTAAAGTTTTTGGCAGGAACGCCTAGAACGTTCCTCAGAAGAAACGTAAAGACGAGTACCTGCATAAGCGGTGGAATGATGGACCAAACAAATCCCAGGACTGAATTCTTGTAGCGGATCTTCAGCTCGCGCGTAACGAGCATCTTAACCAGTTCCCGAAACTTCCAAAGCTCACGAAGTTCACCCCGCATTGTTACCGGCGGCTCGTTGTCTCTTAACGGCATTAAAATATGCTACTCTTCTGTAGAATTTCCATCGGCTAGATCATCAATAGTTTCGGGGTTAACGGGCTGCAGCAAGCTTAAAACGGATTCGCGTGGTATGAGTACTTTTCGCTTACCGGCCACCCTAAATGCCTGTAAACAGCCCTGCCGTATGTAGGAACGAATACTTGACTCGCTCACCTGCAGATAATCGGCCGCTTGTTCAACCGTCAATAGATCACGGCCCGCCTGAACCATCATACTACCTCCAGGTGATATAGCGAAACTGGCAAAGGCTTTTCATTTGCGAATAGGACAGTTGGAGTATACAGAAACAGGGGTAGCATTGTCAACCTGCTTGGCTATGCTGCTTGTCCTGGTGAATAGCGCGTCGGCTCAGGCAATACCACACCGCATGTCGACATATGCTGCGTTAGCTCCTGGCTCGACTATTGTGCTCGTTACACCAAAAACATCTCTACCTGCGCAAGTCCAAAAATCTGTTACGACGCAAATTGACCAATGGCAGCCGCGCAGTGCCAATAGGTCGCGCTCTAAAGACGATGACTGGGGTAATCTCAAGCTGTTTGGCAAGGCAGCGCCCGCACCCCCCTCTCAGCCAAATTACCAGGAGCTGCCGGCCGCCGCCCTGCAGCTTTTCTGTGCATCATTTAAAATAGCACTTAACCACCGTCTACGGCTCGACGTGTTAGGCGTGCAGGCGCCCTCACGGAACCAGGGTCAACCCGCTGAAATAGCTCGATTGCTCAAGACTAATGACTTAGTGGCGGCAGCATTACCTGTCATTCTACACGTGGCGATCAGCGAAAAGTCACAGCGTCGCGTAAACGTCTGGGCGCGTATCTCGTTTTATATGAGAGCAACCAACTCTTCAACTCTCAAAATGCAGTTGCACCATATTGACTGCAGTGGTACATATGCCGCGCCGCGCGTACTGTTTGGTACCGCTTACCTTAAAACCAGAACCGCCGTACTTGCCAGGGCTTGCTGGGGGGCAGCGCGAATGGCAGTAAGCACATTGGAACTTCTAGAGAGTTCTCCATTTGCTCGACCAAGCACCTCCGTGGCAATCGCCCCAATCGCAGGTCCGTCAGCGGCTGACCTCCTGGTGTTTGCAGAAACGGGCAGAAGGGTAATACCTTCCGGAATAAACGGCCTGCAGCGCGACGTATCACACCTGATGAACCTCGATCTCCAGCCCATAATGTCGCGTAACGTGGAACCACCATCTGCATGCCGTGAAGTACTTCTAAGGTCCAGAGCGGGCATGGCGGATTTGTGGGATGGAATCGTTCCAAATGTAAAGGCAGCACTGGCATTGGGAAAGCAGCTGCGTGTCAAGATGGTCTTTCTCAGTCGTATTGTTGACGTGGAAGCCTCTACAGGCAGCGACAGGCGAAAGGAGCCGGCAGACTCTGCGTATGCCCGCTCGGTAGGTTACCTGTTAGATACATCAAACGGACGGATGCTCTGGAGTGGGGTTGGGGCGGCTACTATGCACTCTGGTGTAAAATGGGCAGGTGGCAGCAGCAGCCTTACGGTAGTAGTTGAAGATGCTGAGAGGTTTGCGCTTTCTGCGCTTAACCGCAAATTTGAAATGTACAAGAACCAGTTCATTTCCGGCCGAATGTTAAAATCTAAGGGACCTGTGAGTTCAATGGATGAATAAGGCAGAAACGGTTGTTGCCCGATTTCAATCCGGATCTAAAAGCCGGTTACCATCGCCCGGGGCATTAGATTAAGATGCCCACGTATCCTGCGCAGTGCCTTGTGCTCACCCGGCGTGATATAGGCGAGAACGACCGGTGCATTACTGCCTTAACACCCGAACACGGAAAACGGAACTTCGTTATGCGTGGAGCACGCAGATCAGGCAGCAAACTGTCGGGTGCGACTGAGCCGTTCACGCGACTAAGGGTTCTTGTTGCTACTGGTAAATCGCTCGATGTGGTGACACAGTGTGAGGTAGTGGCAGTTTACAGTGCACTTCGCTCGTCGATGGCCGGCCTGGCAGGCGCCTGTTACTTGTGTGATGTCGTGGATGCGCTGTTGCACGAGCACGATCAACAGTCTGCTGCCGCAGTATTCAACCTTCTATGTCACGCATTGAACCTTATGCAGCAACCTGCGATGTGGCCCGACGCGATCATCAATGCTACGTTGCTGCGCTTAATGGCAGAACTAGGCTATGCACCTCATCTTGAAAGCTGCAGCTGCTGTGTTGAGCCACTGGATGGAGGACCGGCAGGTTTCAGTCCGTCTAGCGGTGGCGTTACGTGCAGAGTGTGCGCCAGCAGCATCAAGGATGCCGTTTCGCTCTCCGCGGAAGCAGTGGCACTCATTGGGATTCTCTCTCGGGCGGGTGCAAGAACGCTTCTTGAACTTTGCCCACCTGAAAAGCCCGCTGCACTTGCCACGAATGCAATTCAGGGTTACGTCCAGTTTCATGCGGGCAGGTTGCTAAAGAGCGCAGAATTCTTACAGGCACTGCGAATGGGCAGAGGTCTCTAGACCTTTCAATGAGGGAGTACACACCTATGGGTGGTCGTACAACAAGGCGCGAGTTATTGAAAGCTACGGGGCGACTTTCAGTATTGGGAGCTGCGGTAAACGCGACGATCCAGCCTGCAGATGGCACCGGTCTCGCTCTCGATGATACTATGCAAGCTGCACGTAAACGAGACGTGCGGGCAGATACCTGGGTTTGCACCGACGCTCTTGGTCGGTCGCTGCCTCTTCACGACGTGGTGGGACAACCGCGTAAAGACCGTACAGTGGGTATTTTCTACTTTCTGTGGCATGGGGCACACGGCACACCGGGTCCGTATGATAATTCTAAGCTCATCTCAGAGAATCCCGAAAGGCCTGATTATGGACCAGTGGGTGCCTTTCATTGGTGGGGCGAGCCAGCCATTGGATATTTTCGCTCTGATGACCCATGGGTAGCGCAACACAATCTAAGAATGCTTGCCAATGCCGGAATAGATGTGCTACTAATTGACGTTACAAATGGATTCACCTATCACAACGAACTGGTGACACTTTGCCGTGAGGCGCGGCGAATCATGGCCCTTGGGGGAGTAGTTCCTCAGTTTGCGTTTGTTACCCACGCAGCTACAGTGCGTACGGTCATGGATTTGTATGAGTTTGTGTACGTACCACGGCGGTATTCCGAATTATGGTTTCATTGGGACGGAAAGCCGCTCATTCTGGGAGATGTATCGGCTAAGGATGAGCGTGGTCAGCCTCTCAAGCCCGAAGTGCAGAAGTTCTTTACCTGGCGGTATTCCTGGGCGTGGGATCCCGGTAAAGATAAGTGGGAGTGGATCGATACTTATCCTCAACGCTTTGGGTGGCATACCTCCCCTTCACTACCTGAGGAGGCACCCGCATCGGTTGCCTCTCACCCAGACAATGATATCGGTCGCAGTTGGCACCCCGGTGGTGAACCACGGCTCGACAGCCGTTTTCTAGCTCCGGACACTCGCAAAGGTGTCAATTTTGGTCTGCAGTTGGAGCGACTTTTGAAAATTGACCCTCAGTTCGCTTTTATTACCGGATGGAATGAGTGGGTTGCTCAACGGTTTGTTGTGGCACCGGGACAGCAGATCCAATTTATGGGGCAACGACTTCAGGCTGGCCAAACGTTCTTTGTTGATAACTACAACGAGGAGTTTAGCCGAGATGTGCAGCCGATGAAGGGCGGCTACACAGATTGCTATTACCTTCAGCTGGTCGCAGCTCTTCGGCAGTTTAAGGGTTCGCGCCCCCTTCAAACCTGCCGTGATTACCATAACATGAAGCTTGACCAGCCATGGACTCAGTGGCATGGCGTTGAACCTGTGTACCTGGACGCAGAGGGTGATGTTGTGCATAGGGACTGGTCAGGCTGGGGTAATCTCCACTACCGCAATCATACCGGTAGAAACGACCTGGTAGAAGCCAGGGTGGCTGCCAACGATACCCACCTCTGGTTTTACATAAGGACTGCGGCGCCTATTACGCCTTATACCGATAGTGATTGGATGCAACTCCTCTTGAACACACAACCGGATAACCTGAACGGATGGGAGGGGTATGATTATGCAGTGAACACCGCGGTTCCCACGCCTGGTATCACCACCCTGAAAAGGCTGGAGGATGGTAGAGTTTCAGAAGTACCGTATCGCACGCAGGGTTGTGAAATGGTAATAGAAATACCAAGAATCCTAGTTGGTGTTCCTGTTGGACTTAAGTTTCAGTTTGATTTTCACTGGGTTGATAACGTACCGATTGGCGGAGATATTAACAGGTTTTGGACGGAAGGTGACAGCGCGCCCGACGGCCGGTTTAACTACAGATACCTGCATGAGTAAGCTTGCTGGGCAGCATGGACATAATAAACCCCTCCTGGCACTTTGAAAGGTTTAGGCATTTACGTTCGCAGCCTGTCGTCGATCACCACTGTCGGGGCAAGGCTTGACGCAATGCCACGAATATGTTACTATGTTATCGATAACATTCTAGAAAAGCATGACCCACCATGGCAGCATCAATCTATGATATAGCTCGCAGGCTCAACCTGTCGGCAATGACCGTATCGCGTGCTCTCAACCAAAACGAAAAAAGCTACGTGTCGCCTGAAACGCGTCGCCGTGTGATGCAGGCTGCCCGTGAATTGGGCTATACGCCTAACCGCAATGCCCGTGCGTTGGTGACCAAGAAGACTAACGCGATTTCGGTTTGGATCGACCATTTGCACTCGTCGGTCTATGCACAGATTGCTGAAGCGTGTAGAAGCCAGATTCAATCCGCCGGGTATGATGTCAACATTTGCGAGATGGGATGGCATTTTCAGGAGCCTGCAAAGTACCATCGCGCAGAGTGGGCGGTAGACGGTGTAATTGCTGTTGATCCGCCATCCGAGCCAGAACTAAACGAATACCTGAATCTCTTGCCAGCGAAACCACTTCTACGCGTAAATATCGGTTCAGGTCACGGTGTCGTATGGTCAGGTGACTATGTGCGTGTAGATCTTCAATCTGGAACACGCGCCGCAGTGAAGCACCTGATTGACTCCGGATGCCGGCGTATTGCGTACGCTACCCCCTCGTGGGTCAATCGCGCCGGGCTGGGTAACTTTAGCGACTTTACAGATACCGTGGCGGCAGCCGGGCTCATACCCGAGTACATTCACCATTCAGACTGGAGCCTACCGGGTATTCGAGCTAGCACGCGAGACTACATCGCTTCCCACGGTGCACCAGACGGAATATATTGCCACTATGATGAGATCGCAATAGCCTCCTTTCGGGCAATCCGCGATCTAGATTTGAAGATCCCCGAGGATGTGATGATTATAGGTTGCGAGGGCAACGAGTTCATGGCCTATTTCGACCCTCCTCTTAGCACCATTGCAATCCCCGTCAATGAAATGTGTACAAAGGCGTGGCAGCTCTTACAGCGGCGAATGGCCGATGTGCATGCGCCCGCAGAGGCGTTGATGCTCTCCTACGAGTTCTATAACCGCGAGTCGTCAACCCGGCTGTCACTTGGCAATGACTCGCCCTGCACACCCCCAGGCTCTTACTAGGTGGAGCGAAGCTCACAGACTCGGCCCGCTACTTTGGGTCGGCGAACCTTTCTGGTCACCGCCGCCAGTGCAGCGCTCGCGGGCTGCCGTTATCTTGCACGCAGTAGCAGGAACGTGCTAACGCCAAAGGTCGCTACGGTCATTGATTCTCGAGTTGCGGCTGCAAGTAGGCAAATTGCATCAGTGCCAATCCGGTTCACGGATATCTCAAAGGCAGCAGGTATCACCTGGCAGTTCAACAATGGTGCGCACAACAGTGCGGGTACACGCGAGCCCTTCATTGTTCAGACGGGGGGTGGCGTTGCACTGTGGGATTACAACAACGACGGCCTGTTAGATATATTTGCAGTTCAGGGCGGTCCACTGCCTGGGGCATCAGAATTGCCTGGTGCTTACAGTACGCAGAACGTGCTCTACCGCAATAATGGCGATGGTACTTTTGCAGATGTCACAAGGGAAGCAGGATTGGCAGGTCCCACAGGCTACGGGCAGGGTGTTTCTGTAGCAGACTACAACAATGACGGCTGGTTAGACCTATACATTACGGCAATTGGCGGTAATCACCTGTTTCGAAACAACGGTGACGGCACCTTTACGGACGTCACCGAAGAGGCCGGTGTTGCGGACCGGTTAATACCAGGCATTAAGGCGCACCCAACGTGGCCCACAAGTTCTGCCTGGGCGGATTACGACAATGATGGGTACCTGGACCTGTTTGTATGCCACTACTGCCAATGGTCGCCTGAGATGGACCGTGAAGATACTCTCGGCCAATTTCCCGCACCTATGCAGTTTCCGCCTAGCCACTGTTGCCTGTACCACAACAACGGTGATGGTACGTTCACCGATGTAACTGCAGGCGCAAACCTGCTTGGTCAATGGGGCAAAAGCCTTTCTGCAGTATGGTTTGATTACGACGACGACGGCTGGCCAGATCTGTTTGTCTCGAACGATACCATGGCCGATTTCCTGTTTCACAACAACCGCAATGGCACGTTCACGAACGTGGCGGTGGAGTTAGGAGCTGCTTACGATAAAATGGGTCATGCCACCGCCAGCATGGGGATAGGCGTAAGTGACTACCTGCACAGCGGACGACCGGATCTCTTTGTCGTGAACTATGCGGGAGAAGCCAAAACAGTGCTGGAGGATACCGGTCGTACATTTCTGAACAATTCACAGGCCTCGGGACTGTCGGCTGACAACATGCAGTATCTGGGATTTGGGCTGGAATGCTTCGATTACGACCTTGATGGCTGGCAGGATGTAGTGATTGGGAACGGTCATGTCTCACCCATGGTAGCCAAGGCAACGGTCGATGGTGAAACGTTCGCCCAAAGCCAGTTGCTGCTTCACAACGAGGGAAACGGAACCTTCCTTCAGGATGACCGGTCACTAGGTGACCTTGTACAACCCCGCGTTACCCGAGGGCTTGCAGTGGGCGATTTCGACAATGATGGGGATGTGGATATTGCGATGGTTTCGGAGCTAGGACCACTCTCATTATTTCGGAATGATGGAGGCAATCAGAATCACTGGCTTACGCTTCGGCTGGAGGGCGTGAAGTGTAATCGCGACGCTGTTGGAACGAAGGTGACTATTGCCACCGTGGGAGGCAGACAGACCCAGTGGGTTCGAAGTGGGTCCAGTTACTGCTCACACAGTGATATGCGGCTTACATTTGGCCTGGGGAACGCAGCAAGAGTGATCTCGCTAGTAGTGCGGTGGCCGTCTGGACGCGTGCAGCATCATGAGGGTTTAGCAGCCGACAAATTCTACTGGCTTCAGGAAGGATCTGCACCAATAGAGGATCCTAGAACCAACAAATTGGCGAGCAGGCGCTAACCGATTTTCAACTTGTGATATTGACAGCAGGCATGGAATGTGATACACTATGTTATCGGTAACATAGTGTTGGTACGTGGCAACAAGTCAGTTGTTATCGATAACATATTTCTCGTGCTAACTCCCAGTTCAGTGGGCATCTGCATCTAGGTGCACACTCCACACTGTCATTTTAAGGGGACCCTTACTATGAAACGATCGGGTTTCACGCTCATAGAGCTTTTGGTTGTAATTGCAATTATTGCAATTCTCGCAGCAATTCTTTTTCCGGTATTCGCACAGGCAAGAGAGAAGGCACGGCAGGCGATGTGCATAAGCAATGAAAACCAGATCGGGCTGGCGATCATGATGTATGTGCAGGACAATGACGAGGTTCTGCCAAATCGAAAAAATGAGCCCACGGTAAACTGGAAGACCTACATCAATCCTTATGTTAAGTCGCATCAAGTATGGCAGTGCCCGTCGGATCCCTATCGGGGGCTAGATGCAGATGGTTCCAGTTTTCCAGCTAATTATGCTGCTAATACCGACTCCGGGAACGGCAATCCACTGCTTCAGCCATTTATAGACTGTAATGGTTGGTGGGGTGGACCGTGCCCAAGCTCGGCTACGCTCGCGCAGCTCACACAGCCATCTGAAACAGTGGGAGTGGTGGAATTTGAGGGTGCGTATAGTGACTATCGCGTAACTACGGCGCCTTACTGGGGCATCACGTGGGATGGTCCTGGAAGCTTGATGTTTGCGGGGCACAACGGGCATGCAAATTTCTGGTTCCTGGATGGCCATGTGAAATCGCTGCGGCCGCTTCAGACCCTCGATAAGCAGGATGGGGGAGCTGCGGATACGAATATGTGGACCATTGACGGATCCAGTTTCACTAGTCACGGTGCCACAGATCCTCAAAGTAAGGGCTATACTAATCTTAACTATGCGCAGACTTACCCAAGCTTCAACTAGGATACAAAAACATATTAACGGTTCAAAGTTATCCAGGAGTAGGCTGATGGTTCAAAAGAGTCGCGTGAGCATCGTAGTCTGTTCAGTGGTAGCCTGCCTTCTTGCAGGCTGCCACTCCCACACCGCCACGCCCGTGCGTACCTACCCAACGACGGTGACGCCCATGCAGATGAGGCAAGCAATTCAGTCGGTCTATAACAATCCCAAGATGACACCCGCCCAAAAAGCTGCCACGATCAACATGCTGGAAGGGCACCTACGAATCCAGACCGGCCCGGTCAACCATTCCCGGGCGGCGCCATAACTAGCAGGAGTAACCATATGCGTTTTCAAAAGCCGAAAAGGAGAGCTAAACAGGGGATCTCACGACGTCGAGTAGTGCAGGGAATGCTCGGCGTCGTGAGTCTGTCAGGACTAGAGAGCGTTGGAGTCCGAACGGCTGCTGCCGACGGTCACCAAGGCTATTCGGGAGACCTGGTGGACCTGGTTAATGTAATGCAGGGAACCAACTCCGTCTGGACCTTTTCCCACGGAAATACGCTCCCTCTCATAAGCGCCCCATTCGGCATGTCCAACTGGACACCTCAGAACAAAACAGGTGACGGCTGGTTTTTTGACCCCACGGCGCACACGTTACAGGGAGTTCGAGCTACGCACCAGCCGAGCCCATGGATGGGTGATTACGGCCACTGTACGGTAATGGCCCAGGCAGGGGAGCGGTCGCTGCTTCCTAAGGATCGCGTGTCCACCTACCTACCCGCAGACTTCCACGCAGGACCAGACTACTTTTCAGTCCTCTTAAAGCGGGACGGCGTACGCTTAGAGGTCGCTCCAACAGAGCACTGTGCGATTTTCCGGTTTACTTTCCCTTCCGGGTCCAATGGTCGCTTCATTCTCGATACCCAATCTCAGGTGAAGATTGAGCCAGACAATCGCACGATTACTGGCTACTCCAGGATGGGATACGCCGGCTCGGACACGGCCGCTTGCTATTTTGCAGCGGTATCGGATCACCCATTTATTTCTGCCGAAGTGTTCCACGATGAGAATCCCATTGCAGGACAAATGGAGCTAACAGGCCAGGGCGTGGGTGCGGTCGCTGAGTTTGGTACCTTGCGCACGGCAATTGTAAGAGTGGCTACCTCTTTTATTAGTGTAGAGCAGGCAAAGTTCAACCTCAGCCACGAGCTTGGCAGCCGCTCCTTCGATGCGGTGCGGGCAGGTGCGCGAAAGGTATGGAACGACACACTGGGCGTAGTGAAGGTAACCGGTGGCACAATACGACAGCGCAAAACGTTTTATAGCTGTCTGTACCGCACAAATCTGTACCCGCGAATGTTTCATGAGCCTGGGGTAAACGGCCGGACTATCTACTACAGCCCATTCGATGGCAAGATCCATGAGGGGGTAATGTACACGGATACTGGCTTGTGGGATGGCTACCATACGCAGTACCCTCTACTATCCATACTGCAGCCTGAACGGCTGGGAGAGATGGTTCAGGGCTTTATCAATGCGTTTCACGAAGGTGGCTGGCTCCCGCAGTGGCCGCACCCTGGGTATCACGGTACCATGGGAGGGACGCACAGTGATGTAGTCATCACAGACGCAATTATGAAGAATATCCCTGGTTTTGACCACAAGGGTGCCTTTGATGCGATGTGGGCGGACGCCTCTGTGCCGCCGAATGGCCACGGAGACGGCCGACCTGATCTGCAGGACTACCTTGCAAACGGCTACCTACCCCACGGCAAAACAGGTGCAGTGGTGTCCAACACTCTCGACTATGCGTATGACGATGCGTGTATAGCACTTTCGGCACAGCGGCTTGGGAATGTGAAACAGCACACCATTCTATCAAAACGCGCCCTGAACTATCGATTGTTGTATGATCCTGTCACGGGATTTATGCGTCCGAAGAATGCGGATGGTACTTTTGTAGAACCGTTTGACCAGTACGCCTGGGGTGATGCATACACCGAGGGCGGTCCGTGGCAGTGGTCGCTTTCGGTTCCGCACGATCCCGCGGGTTTAATGAAGCTGCTGGGCGGTCAAGCTGCGATGGTGCGCAAACTCGATCACCTATTCTGGCAGCGGCCAGTCTTTCACGTCGGGGGGTATGGTGGTGTCATCCACGAGATGGCAGAAATGGCAGCAGTGCCGTTTGGCCAGTATGACCAGGGAAATCAACCGGTTCATCAGGTGATGGCCCATTATGTGGCTGCGGGCTGCCCTGCCCGTCTGCAATACTGGTCACGCAGGGTGCTTAATGAACTCTATTCACCCGACGGATTCCCTGGTGATGAGGACAACGGAGAGATGTCTGCCTGGTACGTTCTTGCAGCTCTGGGTATCTTTCCACACTGCCCCGGACGACCATCCTACGTATTTACTTCACCACTCTTTCCACGAGCGGAGGTGACCTTGCGGGGCGGTAAAAAACTGATCATCAACGCACCCAATACCAGCGAGTACTCACCTTATGTGCGAAGCGTAAGACTGAATGGGCATCTTCAGAACCGGCTGTGGATTACCCATGCTGATCTGGTGAACGGTGGAGACCTGCAATTTGAAATGGCGTTGCGCCCTCTCAAGCGGCGAATAAGTGTGCTGGATCTGCCACCATCCATGTCGCCATACGGTACGGAGACGCCAATGACAGACGACATTCCACTTCAGGTGGCGGTTAACTGCGGTGGTGCGGAGATCACCGACTATGTTGCAGATTGCTACGGAACAGGTGGTGAGCCTGTTCAAACCAATACCAATCCCGCAGGCATATTGGATACGCAACGACAAGGTACGTTTTATTACCGGATACCGCTGCCTATGCCGGCCGATGGGGAAGCTTACGCCCTGGACCTTCACTTTGCAGCACCACGCTCGAACGGAACGATGAATGTGACAGTAAACGGCCTCACGGTACTGCGCGATTTTCGGCCAACCGCTAAAACCGGCGGTGAGGTTCATTTCATTCAGCCGCTCAGGCCTGCAGCAGATGGTTATATTCTAGTGCAGGTTACCCCTTCGGTTGGCAGCCCAGACTCCGCTGCCAACCTCGCCGCCTGGAAAGTCCGGGCTGTTTCTGCCTAGGCGAGTTATCAACTGCTGTCAGCAGAGGGTGCTGACAACCGCCCTTGCACAATTGGTGTGTGCAAGGGCGGTTGTCTTTCTGGATTGTGAACTAGATTACGGGCAGGTTTGGGACGGCTATGATTGAATGAGCCGCTCGATACCTCCTCAAGGTGGCTATGCGATGAGGCGAAAAGTTCAAATCGTTCCAATGGTCGGTACTCGTGACGCTCTTGCCACGGAACGCTTTGCACCGGGCAGTGATCACGGCATGCTTACCTGCTTTGCGCCTCGGTCGAGCGCGACCGCAATACTTGGATTCTTCCAGACCACGCAAACCGGCTGTGCCGAGCGAGAGACATTTCGCACGTCTTTTCCGTTTGAGGCTGCATACCAGTGCCGGCCAGTGGCAGTGTTTGTGTAGGCGTAGAGAGGAATCGTGGCACCAGTTGGCTTCGTGCCTGCCGGAAGCCCATAAAAAACGGGGGTCGCGTTCCCTTCGGGGCGTTCAGTCTCCAGTGTCTCAATTGAACTGCTGCCTGGTTGGTGCAAAACCTCATAAACCGGTATGAGACCTTGTAAACCGCTGTTACGCGGCATGGCGTAGAATGGAATGGAGACCACATCCTTCCACAGGTTATTGTGTGCAAGATCAGCACGTTGTACATATTGAGAATGTGCGTCGTTTACACGTACCTGATACACCGGTTGCGGAAGCATTAAACGAGGATTTGCAAGGTTGAGGCTATACATGAGCTGATTGTAGTTGTACCGAGGGGTAATGTCTGTAACATTGGAATAGGTATTGGTATAGGTACCTTGAAAGTAGATTAGCCGTCCCTTCTTCTGATCAAAAAAAGGCAGCTGAGTGGGATTATAGAACGTGTATCCACCGTGTGTAGCAATCTTGACAGCATACGCCCAGGGACCGACTGGGGTATCCGCCTCGGCGAACCAGACTTCACCCAGGAAAGAGGGTGAACCGAACGCCTGTGTGGTGATCATGATCCAGCGCTTAAGATAGGGACTCCAATATACCGAACCACCGTGTGAAAGCACTTCATCATTGTTAGTAATATCGTGCAGGCACGTTATGCGCTCGTCGGCTTTCATGATGCCTGCGGCTACCAGTTTGTTAGCTTGATCTTCACCAAGCGCCATTGTATTCTTTTTCCAACCCCACACCAGTGCTCCATTCTTTGCTCGCTGAAGTAATGTTTTAGTGCCGTCATATGTGTCGCCTGGTTTAAGGCACGTGTATGATTCATAACTCGCAGCGTTCATTACATCCTTAAGATTTGCCCTCACCCTCACCAGTGGAAACGCACCCATGGCTGTTGATTGGAAATAGAGGTACTGTACTCCATGTTCGACTACCTGGAAGGGGTGGCCCTCTGGTCGTAGACCATTGCCGGACGGAAAAGTACACACCGGCACGAATACTGCCTGCTTATCGTCAAATTCAGCCAGACCGTCTTTTGCAATCGACCCATCGTGCCTTACTTCTGCGAAATTGGTAAACAGATGCGTCTGCCCATTTACCTTCAGTGTGAAGAGTCCGCCAACCCAAACCGGGCCGGGTGGATTATGTACGTCAATCATGGGCCGACTAAAGCCGTCTTTTCCTACCCAATAATTCAGGTTTACGCCCAGTGAAGGATTCAGGCCGCCGTTAGCAGGCAGTCTTGATGTGGCACCGGACGTTGCAAATTGGCCAAGGGGATAAGAGGGCCGTTGAGTATCACCAAAAAACCAATATATACGGCCGTTGTAGGGCGTCACTTCCACCGTATCCTGGCCCATGACCTTGCCATCGAGCAGTGGGTACTTCAACGGCGTCGCTTCCCCCGTTAGGATGCTGTCACGGTATATTCCGGCGCCTGTCATGCGGTAAAGACGCTGCGCAATATTTCGTCGCTTTACGGCAATAGTGGCACTTTGCCCTGCAACTACCTTTAGCGCAATGCCACTGTAACCAAACCCGTCCTTATGATAGGTATAACCGGGGCTTGATACATGAAAGTATATGGAGTGACCCAGTAGGTCTGGATCGTCTATGGCTACGACACCGTTACTATCGGTGTAGTAACGAATGTGGTTCACTGTTCGTAGCTCCACAAGCGGAACACCTCGTCGCGTGGCTGCATCCACCACAGTGATTTTAAAGTACTGGGCCGGTGTTGCCGCGGCTCGTTCTGCTGTTGCGGCTATCATGCAGGCTGCGATTACGAGAAGTGCTGCCACGTAGCGCTGTGCAATACGGCGTGTGTGTTTATTGGTGAGCATGAAGATCCTCGCGCTTTGGTAACGGCGTAACTGGTTGGGGAATTACCTGAATACCACATATGGTAGGTTGGTCCACTTTACCATTTTCAAACCGTATGTTAACTTCACCATTCTCCGACCGTACATCGGTAAATTTCTCTACCAATGCCCTGTTTTTGCCGCCCGCGGCTTTAAAGATATCAAAATTTCTCAGTACCGTCTTCCCGTTTATGAGTACATTGAAGACGCGTTCGTTCGGTGCGGTGTAGTAAGTTTCGGCGAAGTGGAGAAGTATGGTGTAGGTGTGCCGGGTGCCGACGGGTATCCGGTAGTTACAAGGACCGTGGCGGTCCGTGCGGTAGAGAATAGCGGGTGCGGCAAGCGGTGTGTCTACGGTCGTGACGGTCTCATCACAGGCCTCCTGGTTTCCGCCATGGAAATAGCAGTCCGCGCTATAGCCTGGCAGCCAACCCACACCGCAGTCGATATTCTGTATCTGTTCTGTATGTGCAAAGCCTGTGGACTTGTCTGGGGCAACCCATAACGTGGGGTAGTAATTACGCCGACAGGTGACGTTCCACCCGTCAACAACGATTAGTGGCAGCGCGTTACCCAATAGCTTCTTCGCAACTCGAATGGTCACGGCACGCCGTTCGCCAGGCACGAGTGAAAAGTAGTTAGTACTGTAATATGCGGGCAGGATGCGCTTACCGGAAGTGCTGCTACGCACCTGAAGGTGGGTAAGCAGTGCAACAGCGCCACCTGGGTTAGTTACTGAAAGCTTGATCACTTCAGAGCTACCAACACGCTTACTAATGCCGTTAATCGACACAATGGTATGCGGCATTGATTGCAAGTCGCGGTAGTCTTCGCTCTTTTTAGTACTGTTATGCCAGTAGAAGTTGCGCGATATCACACTACCTTCGCGGGATCGAAGGGTGAGGCGTACAAAGGTTACCGGGGACATGTCCGAGTTCCAAACGATCTGCATACCATAGGTGGCTGAAAGCGCCTTAGCAGACACTAGGTCCTTCTGGGTGCTCGAAAGGCTGCCATTCAAATTGTAAACCTGCGCCTCTACATCCAATTTGTGTAGATTGCGCGCGGTATTGTTAATGACGGCGACCTGACCGGTGGGACTCATCTGCACATGTATCATCTCACAGGCGCGTTTTACTGCAAAATAGGCGGAGTCAGGTTCCAGGTAATATGAATAAATTTGCCACACCATACTGGGTTGCGCAGGGTTACTCATCCATATCATGATGCCAGTATAGGGATTTAACATTCGAGCGTTGGCACCCTCGAAGATCGCACGGTACGTTTCGTAGTCTGCGAGTTGGGCTTTGCGCACAAAATCCGCGGTCCCAGTAATGGGGCCGTACCGCGAAGCGAGCGCCTCCTGATAATTGTACTGGCACATGTCGTGTTCCGTCCAGTCATCATTGAATGTGTTCCAGTCGCGCTTCGGCATCATGGCATGAATATCCTGTAGCGTCGGGATGGAAGGGGCACCCGTCTCTGTGTGAAACACGTCCGGGCGCTTCTTAAAGTAAAAGCTGACGGGTTCAATGCCGTAATATCCGTCACCAACACCATCGCCACTAGATGAGCAAGCCTGAAGTAAGCGGCTAGGGTCTAGGGATTTTGTAATTAGCCGTAAACCACTTTCAAACGGGGGACCCACTGGAAATTCGTTTTTTTCACACCAAACGGCTATGCACGGGTGATTGCGATAGTGATACAGCATGTCTTTCGCGTTTGCAAGGAATACATTGCGTTGCCGTGCAATGCCATAATGTACGGTGTCGTCAAGCCAGTAGTCGTTCCACACAAGAATGCCATATTTGTCGCACAGGCGATAAAAGTCTTCCTGGGTGGTTTGGCCGCACCAGTTCCTTATCATAGTAAATCCGGCTTCAGCGTTCAGCTTGATCTGGGCGTTAAGGCGAGCCTCCGACGTGCGCTTCATGGCCTCATCCATGCCCCAATCGCCACCTCTTATCATGATAGGCACGTGGTTAACAGCAATCTTTAGGGTATGGGTACCCTGGTTCAAGCCGTAGGAAATTGACCGGATGCCAAATGGAACAACACGGCGGTCACTTAGAGAGTGACGTTGCGCAAATTTGAGCGTGAGATGGTACAGAGTGTGTGCCCCGTAGCCGTTTGGCCACCATAAATGGGGTGATCGCAGGTAGAGGGCAGGAAACTTGCTGGCGGTAAATGTTAGAGTTCTTGCTGCAAAACCTGGCAGCGAGACGGTGGATGACTCAAACGTTCTACCTGCTAACGTACCTGTTAACTGTCCAATTTGAGGGTTACCCGTTTCATTGCGGACGGTTGCTTGAACAGTGATAACAGCATGATTAACCCTTGCAAAGGTAATTTGGCTTGTAACGTACGGATGCTCGATTATAACAGGACCGGTAGCATGGACTGTGACGCTTTGCCAGATTCCCATATCTCTGTCGGCTATCCCTGGCATCCAGTCCCAGCCAATCGTATCAAAAAAGGTGGGGGTATTGCCCTCAATCACACCACCATTTGGGCCGTATCCCTTTCCAAGAGTCTGAATAGCTGGATGCCCTGGCTGGAAGGGGGGCAGTATCTCTACGGCAAGAACATTCTTGGCACCCGGCACAACCAGTTTGGCGACGTTAAATATTCCGCGCCTAAAGGCACCCGTAACAGAACCTGCGCGTCTACCGTTAACCCATATTCTAGCCTGGTAGTTGATGCCATTAAAGGTAAGAAACACCTGACGATGCAAATAGCTAATCGGCAGCGTAAAAACGGTGCGGTACCAGTAAGCGGTTCGGCAGAGCGAGTCTGGAATGACACTCGGTAGACTGTTGAGCCCATATAACGGTTCTGGGTACACCCCATCTGCAACCAGCGTGGTAAGAACGGTACCTGGCACCACAGCGGGATACCAGTGTGTCGCCGGAAAGTACCGCTCTGTAGAAACAACCTTTCCGGGCTGTCTCACCAGGTGTGCGTCCTGCATCGACCATCCAGTTGATAAGTTGAACTCGGTAGGGAATGGCGCTGCCTGAGCATAGGAAGCTCCCACCAGGGTGGCAATCATAGCCGATACAAGCATCGTATGGCGCCACAGCCACTGCAGAGTACTATGCGATTGAGTTGAAAATTGCATTTGGCTAATTCGTGTTCCGCCTACGATCAGGTCTGGTATTTCTATGCCCACGAGGTAATGACCTTATGTGGGCCGCGATAACTCATCATTTCGTGCGACTGTTACGCACTTTTGCAGAAAGTTGCGTTTGGGGAAACCTTGTTGGAGAACGGCAAACCTTCTCTGCTGCGGCGGCAAGAAGCAAGCCTGCATTTTTGATCTCACCGTACCGTCGTCGTTCCTATCGAACATAACACCGAAATGATCCTATCGAACGATATTATCAGGCTTAGGGGCTCGGGCTATAGTAAGTATTGCCCGAAAACGATGCCACCGTGTTGCTGGTGGGACCACACTCGGTGGTCCGTATGTTATCGATAACATGGATCGATTTTGTCATATCGCTAACGTTATTGTCAAGTGGTGTTCGGGCACATTTGTAGTTTATAGTATTATGCCCGGGAGAGTCGGTCCACACATTACAGGGGGACTCTTTGTAAGCTGCCGCAATGCCTGGCGATTTAAGTTTGAGATGCTTTGGAGATGGCAGCTTCGTACGACATTGAGAGCATGAACGGCGTGTACTAGCTCGACCCATGGGAAGGTTGCGCGAGTGCAGTGGAATAGAACTTGTAGGGGAAAGATTGCGGTTACATTTTGACTAGAAAACCAATGGGCTGCATCCTTTTTGTGAACGCAGCCCATTGGCCGATGCGGTCGATTAGCGGCTGGCTGGCGCGGCGGGCGCTGCCGCTGGTGCGCTTTTAGGGCCGGTAGCAGGACCACCTGGTTGACCCGGACCCCGGTACCATGATGGGGGCGGTGTCTTCGCCCAATCCTGTTTTTTGCTGCCGAACTGTGCCTTGTGCGAGCAACCAGAGGCTAGGCACACAACTGCCGTTAGCACGAACAGCATTGCAAATCGACCGGCAGTGCTTTTGACCATTCGAAACCTCCTAGTTTGATGTGGTGCGAGTACGATCCCACATTTTCAGGAACGGGCTGGTGCAGGTGTTTCCGATACTTGGATCTGGATTCACGGTCTGCTGAGGGATCATAGCCTTAACGTGGCCATCGGCAAAGGCGAAGTTACCAAATCCATTGTGCAGGCCAACAGTACCCGTGGAGTTTGGATCCGCAGGTTTCCACGTTCCGTCCACTCCAACCGTGAACTGTCCGTTATCCATGCCGCCAGCCTGACCGGGAAGCTGGTTGCCAGCATCCACGCCATCGTCACCAATAATTACAGTGGCCCAGGGGCTAAAGGCGCCCTGAATCCCACCGTTGTCCTGCTGGTACATCCAGGAGTTGGGGCCCATAGTACGCCTCTCCGAGAACAGAATTGTCTCCGCAGGGAAATTAACCGACGCATCACTTACTGCCAGTGCATAGTCGCTACACCAGGTTCGTGCGGGATTAATCAGACCGCAGAGTGACCACGTGCCGGTCCAGCAGAAGTTTCCATTTGCCGCGTAGCTGAATGCCGGTCCCGAGCCAGTGGGCGTGTAGTGAGAGTCGTCGGGACACCGCAGGGCGTTATAGTCCTTAATATAAGGCTGGGTTTCTACCAGCCACGTGTCTTGCCAGCCCCAGCCGTTCGTTGGCCCGGCTACCCCCTCATTACAGAACGACTCATCGTAGTCCTGAACGTACATTAGGGTTGCAAGTGTAATTTGGTTCATATTTGAGATGCAGGTGATGGCTCTCGCCTTTTCACGGGCCTGCGCAAAGACAGGGAAAAGTATTGCGGCAAGAATTGCAATGATAGCAATTACTACTAACAGTTCTATAAGCGTGAATGCGCTGCGGCGACCAGCTGCATTCTGTGTGTCGGCTTTAACACGAGACGAGTTGCGATGCATGATCTTCTCCTGATATTATCTCTAGGTTAGATAATCGACATAGGTTCTTATTTCCGGAGGCAAACGCAAGGCAAAAGCTGCCTCCGGCGGAATGAAGCCCGGTAAATTAGTCCAGTACCTCCCGTTCTATTTTCCTTTGCGCGGTGGACCCGTGGTCGAGCGTACGATCAGTTCGACGTCCAACGTTCTTCGACACGCCGATGGACGTTCACCAGCCATAATCCACCAGAGCATATGCATTGCCTGACGACCAACTTCTGCTGCATCCTGACGAACTGTTGTTAAACCATACGGGCTACTAGCAGCAGGTACATCATCAAAACCAATTACCGAGAGATCGCCCGGCACCTGCACGCCTTTTGCCCTCAACATCTCCAACCATTCTATCGCCGTGGCATCGTGCCCAACTATGAGTGCTGTGGGCGGCTCTGGCAGCGATTGAAGGTGATGCCAATGTTTTTCTAAGTCGCTAGAAAATGTGTCGTCTAGTAACAGCATTTGCGCCGAGCATTGAAGACCCAGTTCTGACACCACCTGACGGTAGGTTGCCGTTCGCTGCCGAAAATCGAATGTGTCTCCAGGTCGGTGGAACGCAATTCGCGTGTGCCCAAGCGAGTGAAGATGCTGTATTGACCTCCGAATGCCGCTGTAGTTATCAACGAGCACAGACCCCATATTATCTGGCAGCTCGCCGTTGTACAGAACCACTGTGGGCAAGCCGCCTTCTGCAAGTTGCGTAAGGTCACGGTGTGATAGTACGTGTGGGCTCAATATGAGACCGTCCACTCTGCCATCCATAAACGTAGGCAGCAGCGAGTCGGTGTTGGGCTCAAGAAGCCGGGAGAAGAGCAGCAGGTCTTTACGGTAGGAGTTGCTAGCCTCGTAAATTCCGTGCATCACATGCATGGCTAATGAACGTGTTACGTTATCAAGGCTAAATGGCCAGGTACAGATACCTATCGTGTTTGCGCTGCCGCACTGCAAGGTACGAATTAGCGCGTTGGGTGCAAAATGAAGTGTTGCGGCTGCTTCGAAGACACGTGCCTTCGTTGATTGAGATACTTGCGGCTTATTGTTAAACGCCTTTGAAGCGGTGCTAATCGAGACACCAGCTTGAGCCGCGACGTCTTTTAACTTTGCCCTTCGTAATACCATGACTGTTTAGCCTCGTCCCTTGATCAAGTTTACTAACTGCCCTAATCTGCCTGCAGATTGCGACCGAAACTAAGTTTCGTTAACTATACTGCGATTAGTCTCAATTGTCAAGGGCACAGATGCAAATTAATCAAAGTTTTTAATCAGAGTTATGTTAGTACCTGTGATAAAAGGATGGTTCCAATATTGGGCCGGGTGTTTTGAGTGGCACCAGGGCAGTAGTCCGGCATGCAGTTGACATAAAGACGGGGCTCCGGCAAACTGCCGAAACCCCGCC
Organism: bacterium; assembly: GCA_021777995.1. GTDB lineage: Bacteria > Armatimonadota > Chthonomonadetes > Chthonomonadales > Chthonomonadaceae > JAJZFK01. The sequence continues at coordinate 8,978 of JAJYCW010000019.1, read as the reverse complement.
TTCGAATTGAAAACTAGTGTGCTGGTGTTAGTGCCTGCCCCACGTTAGAGATCCAATAGATGCCGGTTCTGTTGCTGCCGTGGAAGCCCATTTGCGATTTGGCGAAGTGGCCGCTTCGAAATGCAGGGTTCCTCCTGCAGTAATCTCGTCTGCCGTAATATAATCGTCGTTAAGGGGCCGCCCGTTCAGCTGCACTGCCTTGGTATATACTGCCTTGATGCCCGTAGGGGTGGTCAAAATCGTGAATTTCTTCCCACCGTAGGGCCTCGATAGGTGAATTGTGACACTCGGAAATACCGGTGTTGAAAGTGCATAAGTGGTGCTTGCAGGGTCAATTGCGTAGATACCCATCATGCTGCAAACACACCAAGACGACATTTCACCAAGATCATCGTTGCCAGGTACACCGTTGGGACTGGTGGTATAGTCCTCTCGAAGTACGCGCCGCACCGCGGCTTGTGTTCGCCAAGGTTTGCCCGAGTAGTCAAACTCGAATGGCGCTTCCAGATCGGTTTCATTGTACGGGTTATAGTACTTCGCATTCCACTGGGATTTGGGATAGCTGAAGAACGCCTCAAGCCTGTTGTTAAACCGTTGTTTGCCCACTGCAGATACCAACCAGGACATATCAGCGGGGGCTAACCACTGATAGTGCCAGCCGGATCCCTCTACATAACCCTGCGTCTGGTTGGGATCAAATGGGGTACGCCACTTCCCGTTGGATAGTCTGGGCCGAAAATAACCGTCAGCGGCATCAAAAACGTTCCGTTCATATTCTGCACGTTTAAGAAGCATGGCGGCGTCCTTGTCATGGTGCAGTGCATGGGCGACGTATGCCAGTGAGGCATAAGCTACGCAGTCCTCTTGAATTTGGGATACGGAGCCGTAGCCTTCTTTGTCGTCGGGTACGAAATGGAGCTTATTGATCCAGCTTATACTAGACTCGCCAGCGTAGTCGTGCCCCGGAGGGGCGGCCTCCGTTGCATCCTTCAACATTCCCTTGTAAGCAGCGTTAATGTTGAATCCGTGAATGCCGTCCATCCAGGCAGTACATAGCACTGTGGTGAGTGGACTGCCGCACATCACGTTCGTGTAGTGATTGATCTGTGGCCATCTACCAATCCAACCACCCTGTTGATACATCAGTACAATCGACTGGCACATATCTGCCATCGCAGCCGGTTGGAGTAGAGCAACAAGCGGTAACTGCGACCGGTACACGTCCCAACCTGAGAAGTTGCAGTAGACGTTGTGCCCTGTGGCGACATGATGTACTTTGTTATCAAACCCCAGATATCTTCCGTCGACGTCATTAAAAATACACGGTGTTAGAAACGAGTGATACAGTGCTGTGTAAAACACTTGCTGCTCGGTTGGGCTGCCGCCCCTGGCATCCACCACGGACAACTCTGTGTTCCATGCGTCGGTTGCACGCTTGTGCATAGCATTGAACGAAAGATGATGTGCTTCCGCGTTCATGTTTTTCTGTGCACCGGCCAGATCGACGTAGGAGATTGCGATTTTGACCGTGATTATTCGTTTTGCATTGGTTGCCGGCCAGCGGACATAACCGCCGTCCCACTGGTCATCGTGGGTCTGTATCATCGTGGTGGTATCGGGCGAGAAGTCACCATTCATCCACGTGCCGTGGCTAGTGAATGGTTGGCTGAACTTCATGATGTAGTGCACCCTGTACACATGTTGGCTGCCGCAAAAGCATCGATCGTCGACATAGCCCTCAATGATATTGTCGCCAACAATACTGACCTTTGCACCCGTTGTGTAGTTTAAGGTGTGGCTAATGGGAACCAGGAAGTTCGCTCGCACTCCCGCTGGATACGTGAACCTTGCCATACCCACGCGGGTGGAAGCCGTGAGTTCTGCACCTACAGACCACCGCTTCAGCATGACACTGTAGTAGCCAGGATGCGCGCTCTCGTCCGAGTGGCTATACGGCGATTCAATGTTCTTGAGCTGAGTGTGCACTGGTCCAGTGGTCGCCGTAAAGAACACATCGCCCTCATTGCTGCAGCCCGGACCACTCATGTGAGTCATGCTGAAGCCCTGTATGGTGTGCTCCCAATAGTGGTATCCGTAGCCCTGAGGCTCCGTATCTGGGCTAATCTGTACCATTCCAAAGGGTGCAGATGCGCCAGGAAAGAGGTTAATGCTTCCGCCGGGGCCAGAACCGGTGCCAATAAACGGATTTACACGAGCAGTGTAATTTGGTTCTGCTGCCTGTGCATGTACAGCATTCTTGCTAGCGTGTGCCGGTTGCCAAGCCGCTAGAGTGAGCGCTACGCAGGCAACACTGCACCGCAGTAAATGATTCAGTGAACGTTGCATATTCATTCCTTGTGTATCTTGGGGAATATCTCAATGCACCAGGGCGAGCAAGCACCCGGTACATGTTCGGTCTCTATTAAACCTTACTTCTCACCACAAATGGTATTGCATTCACCAGAAATATACCAAAATTGTGTTGTTGGGCTCAGTAATTGCCCGAAAGTCACCAAAGGAAGGGTCGGTTGGCAGAAACGGTGCACCAAAACCAGGCAATAAATCGGTTGAGGTATCAAGTTCCTTAGAGTATTTGAAGATTTGCGCTCGAATGGCCAGTGACGACTCAAAAGCAGGCAATAATCTGCCATAATTGTTACCAGGTGTTAAACACTGCCCGTTATGGGGAAAGGTAACATGATTATTGACAGGTAAAAAAGATCCAAACACTTCGCGCCATGTCGGCCTCTCGCGATTTGCATTAATCACCGTTTTTAGCTTGATTCTCCCACCTTCTGTAGCTAGTGCAGCAAAAACCCCCCCTCAGAAATCTGAGAAACCATCCAAAACCCGTTCCACTGTGCCTCATAAGCCCGTCGATCGCACTTATACCAGGGCTGAACTGCTAATGCGTACTGCCCTCAGCTATCGCGGCCTTCCATACCGGTGGGGCGGAGCATCACCTAGATCCGGCTTTGACTGTTCAGGTTTCGTGCAGGCCGTCTACCGCAAGTGGGGCATCTATCTTCCGCATTGCACGTCAGAACAGATCCATCTGGGTAGGCGAATACCTAAGAGTGAACTGCAGGCCGGTGACCTGGTATTCTTTAAGAACACCTATAGGCACGGCGTAAGTCATGTGGGTATTTATGTGGGTGAAGGCTGGTTTATTAATGCCGCGAGTTATGGGCAGGGTGTCACCCTAAGCCAGCTGAATTCGGCGTATAACGAACATCACTGGCTAGAGGCGCGGAGAATCAAACTCAAGCCTGTGCCAGAAGATAAGGAAGATGTTAAGCCCATAACGGTTACTGTTCACGAAGGTGGACACGATGTAAAAATCGTAGTTGGGCCAACTCGCCATCGCTGAGTTAGAAATCGTGCAAAACTCGGCAACCAGGTAATCTGGTGGCCGAGTTTTGCTTGTGCCTGTCAAACTGAAACGGATAGTGGGGCGTTACCCCGCACGGTCAATTCGAACAGCCGCACGAAAGACCGGTACTACCTTATTAGTTTGCCGTATCATCCGCTTGCCACGACGGAGCCTGAGCAGCTTTCGAGCGATATTGTTTCGTTCTATGGTCAGCTGTGATGTGCAATACTCCAGTCTTTTGCCAATCGCAGCTGCCGCTTTGCCGTAGGCATCGTCATGATGGGTTTCACATTCGACGCGGCATCTGTCTACTACTGCGCCTAACAGACCCACACACTGTACCGCCTGATCAAAGTCCCGTTTTGCTATTGCCTGCTCTATCCGTACGGTTAACCACTCAAGATTCGCAAGCGACCGTGATCTCAACCTGTTGCCAGCATCTGATTCGGTTGGAGCGTCAGGCATTGAAGTCTCCCAATCTCTGTTTGTTATCAGTGCTGGGGCTACTGGTAACGGTTCCTGCTCGTGCCTGTTTATCGAGCTCCACCCAGCTTTCACGAAGCGCCTCAAGGTGCACCAACACACGCTTTAGCGCCTCAATGTCGTCGTTAAGGTTGGCCTGCACCAGTTCCTGGTACAGGTAGGTGTAGATTCTAAGCAAGTTTGCCGCTACCTCACCACCAGCCTCCTGGTTCAGCGATCCCATTAGCTCGCAAACAATGTCTTCTGCCCGCTTAATATTAATGTTCTGCTCTTCAAAGTTGTGTATTGCCATGGCTTCTGCAGCAAGTGAACAGAACCTAACTGCACCATCATAAAGCATTACAATGAGCTGAGTGGGTGTTGCAGTCTCCACTTTCGCCCGCAAGTATTTCATGTTGCGTCCGCCAGCATTTCTGCTGGTACGGTCGCGTCCCGCAAGCATATCGGGTCGGTTCATAAGGTGAACGTAACTCCCTGCGTATTTCTTACCTCTTTACTCGCACAGCTACCTACTTCTCGACTTCCTGAACGACAAAGCCGTCATTAGCCGCCGGGCGGTGTGCCCGAACCGGACGAACTCGAACTTGTGGTACCGCCGCTTGCCGTGCTGCTTGATCCTGCAGCGGCTGCCGCGGATCCAGCGCTCGCGGTAGCAGAACCTGCACTGGTGAGAGCTGCCAAACCTGCGCTGTTCGCCTGCAGCGTGGAGATTGCCTGCTCCATAGCAGTAAACTGAAGTTGAAGGGTCTGTTGTTCCAGAGTGATGTTTGCCTCAATCTGGTTGATGTTTGTCTGGTCGTTGTTGTATTGAGTTTGAAGATTCTGCGTTGCTACCGTGATAAGGCCAACTGACGGATCGGTCAGGTTGGTGATCATGTTGTTCAGCTGGTTTGCTACACCGCTTGTGTAGACCACATTTCCGTAGGATCCGGGTTGAGTTGCAGTTACCCGAAGTTCGAGTCCCAGTGCCTGACCATTAGCGGAGCCGTTTGAGCCCTGCATTGAGCCCGTTAGATACTGTCCGTTGCCCGTTGCCGGTTCACCATTAATTGTTCCCTGTACGTCCTGGCCGGTGACCGCAAGTACCAGGTTACCAATACCGCTTGTATTGGTCGCCGCTGCTGCACTGGAGACTACCTGGAAGGAGGCAGCGGAACCGTACAACTTTGATGTGAGCTTAAGGTGACCGGTTGAATCTAGCGAGGCAGAAAGCTGCGAGCTTACCGCGGTATTTGAGTTAATTAACGATACAATATCTGCTGCAGTGCTGCCTACTGGTATGTTGATTGAGGGTCCGCTAAGGGGTCCCTGACCACCAGGGGCAATGTCTGCCGTACCAAACAGCGATCCCTGAAAGGTTAAGGATTCGGCCGCAGTAGTGGGGGATGTCTGGGCAGTTGCAGTGGTATATACTGCCTGTGTGGCAGGCGAAGTTATCTGCACGGCGTACCCAGCAGCCGAACTCGGCTGGGATTGTGCAGTGCTGCTTACAAATTGAACGTTGGAGTCGCTAGCCTGACCATTGGCCTGAAACAGATCTGCAACGCCCTGCAAATTGCTGGTGAGCGCTTTGCCCAGTGCGGTGTCATCTACAACGAGGTGGCCATACTGATCTAATGTGATACCTGCCTGCGACAGTGCAGACAGGTTGTTGGGTAGGCCAGCAATCTGCCCACTAGCCATATTACCCATCTGATTCTGGATGGACTCTGTCAGCGAATCTCCAAAGAGTGCGCCGGTCTGGCTGTTCTGCGTGTTGAACTGCGTGTAGTTATTCATCAGGTCAATTGTTGAGTTGTAAGCTTTCGCAAACGCGTCAATATTGCCCTGCATCGTCTTAATGTCTGGCGCAACGGTAAAAGTTGTCGTAGGTGGTGTACCTGTTGATGAACTCGTTGAGTCTTGAAGTAGGTTGATGGTTACGCCTGAGATTGCATCGGAAAAGCTGTTGGTGGCACGCGTTGCAGAGATGCCGTCAAGTGTAAACTTGGCATCCTGCGCTTGTGTAAGGGTTCTACCAGCCGCAATATTAGCCTGATACAGCCCAAGATCGGCCAATACGTTGTTACTGTCGGTAAAACCAGAGGCGCCAGTAATTTGCAGTTGCTGCTCGTTGGTGTTCGTAATCGGGTTGTTTACAGTGACGACGTTAGCCACCGAGCTGCCAAAGGCCGAGTTTATAGACGTTGCAATGTCCGTAAGCGATTGGCTAAGGTTAATGTTTACGCTTGCCGATTGTCCACCACTTAGGTTAATGGTAACCGTGCCTGCGGCTGCTGTCTGCTGTCCTAAAAGTGTATTGACCGGCGTTGCGCTATCCGAAAAGAGGTCGGAACCCGCTCCACCACCAGTACCTGTTAGAACATGGCTTATACTGGCCGTGGTCCCGGTAATTCCAAGCTGTGAGAGTACGGTGCTGTTACCGGAGTCTGCCAGACTCATCGTACCCTGCACACCAGAGTTGTTGCTGCCTAACGTGAGATAGAACTGGTTAGCACTGGGAGAAAGAATGGATGCAGTAACGCCTGCCTGAACCGCGTTGATGTTCGATGCCAGCGTCTGCAGGCTGTCGGAGGATGTTACGTTTACCGTTTTGCCGTTAATGAGAAACGCGCCTGTGATACCTAAAGGAGCCGTCTGGCTGGACTGCGGGGCAGCGCTTACCAGTTGAGCCGTGGCCAACTGGCTTACCGAAAGGGTATGTGTGCCTGTTTGCGCCCCCGTTTGAGCGGTGACAGTGGCTACCGCGGGATTGGCGGTGGTTGCCGTAACAAGATCGAATGAGCGCAATCCGTTTAGGGGAAAAACAGTTGCCTGAAGGCCGAGCAGTTGAGCACTAAGAGCATTGTAGGCGTTCATCTTGTTTTGGGCAAGCTGCTGGTCTGCAACCAACGGCTGCTCTGGCAGGCGGTCGATGGTTAACATCTCCTGAATGATTTGAGATGTATTGATGCCACTCGCCAGGCCTGAGAACGATATTGGGTTGCTGGCCTGTTGCCCTATAACCCCATATGTACCGTTGAGCCCGTTGCCAATTCCCGGCACCGTCGTTGTGCTCGCGCTGCTTGAGGTGCCAGTAGATGAAGTTCCTGATGTTCCACTAACCATAATATCCCCCTGATGTGGGCAGCTTATGCCTCACACACAAACGTTCATTCCTTCAATTCCATGGCCGGCGTTTAGCTGAAATCATTGCCAGTTTTTGTAGTTCACCGTGATTGTCGGCAAAAACTCGCAAAAATATAAGCCGACTACAGAATTTTTGTTCTGTAGTCGGCTAACTTGTTACCGGGTTACGGAATGAGTTTCAACACATTCTGCGGCTCGGTGTTCGCCTGCGCCAACACGGAGGTAGCAGCCTGCTCTATTATCTGTGACTTCGTAAGGTCAACGACCGTAGCCGCAACATTGGTATCGGCGATCTGACTCTGAGAGGCCGAAAGGTTCTCTGCGCCTATGCCGAGGTATTGAATGGTGGGATTTAATGTTTCAGCTTCGAAGGCACCCAGGCCTGCACGCAACTGGGAGATCTGCTGAATGGCGTTGTCTGTAACAAGGATTGCATTCGACGCGCCTGTCGCTGTCGTAACGTCTATGTTAGAGAGGTTCAACCCTGCAACAGCAGTTGTACCCAGGTTTGTTGTTCGGATGTTCCCCAGGTTAGCATTTACCACCTGTCCTGCATTTGCACCTACCTGGAACTGCAGACTGCCTGCGGTTACGCTGGCCACTGCGACTGTAGAACCGGTGGCGTCGGTAAGTGCGCCCTCGGTTAGCAGGATAGAGTTGCCAAGTGTGTCCGAAACGAGCAGACCGCTGTCGCTTGTGCTTCTACCACCTACGAACGTCGATACCGTTGTTGTCACCACCCCGTTCAACAGGGCGTAAGCTGTAACAGTTACCGTTGCATTCTGACCGGCAACAAGTGTGCCTGCGGTGCCGTTGATGAGAGCGCTGCTTTCATTCTCGTTGATCTTGAAGTTGGCGCCGTAGGTCTGCTGCGTAAGGACGATTACACCTGAGCCATTTCCAGAACTGAACTGCGCAGAAACCCCAGTGCTGCTCGACAGGTTGTTAATGTCATTCAGTACCGTCTGGACTGTGTCCGACGCCGCAACTTTAACAGTCTGGCCGTTAATAACGATGGTTCCACCGTTATTATTAACGTTGGTGCCATTTGCCGTTGCCAAACTGGCATTCACGGTTGCATAGGTAACGTTACCGATGGAGATGGCCCGCGTTGCCACGTTGTTAACCTGCATGCTGAGCGTACCTGTTTGGGTTGCAAGGTTATTAAACGTGCCGCCAATGTTAATGCCAGCAACATCCTTGGTGTTAACAATGGAAGCGGTGATGCCCGAGGTTCCGTCGAGGAGGTGCTTAGACCCAAACTGTGTGTTCTCAGCAATCCTCTCAATGCTGCCAACCGCTGAGTCGATCTGCTGTTGATCTGCTTGAACAGCCACCTGGTCGTTTACACCAGTGTTCGCGGCGTGCACTGCCAATTGTCGAATGGTGTCGAGCAAGCCACTGACCGACGAAAGGGCGCCATCGGCGGTTTTAATGAGGTTGTTAGCATCCTGACTGTTGGCAACAGCTTGATTGAGCCCGTTTATCTGCGCCTTCAAATTCTCCGAGATGATAAGACCCGATGGGTTATCCGCTGCAGAGTTAATGGCCAGGCCGCTAGATAGTTTCTGAATGTCACCTGCGACTACGCCTGAAATGTTGGACAGGTTTCGCAGTGCGTCCATCGCTGTGACGTTGGTATTAATGTACAATCCCATTGCTGTCGGTCTCCTCCGTGAAATGCCCATGGACACTTTCGTGGCCGATATCCGGCATCCTACCGGATTGGGCTCCCTTTTTAGGGATCTGGTGTGCTAGTCGTGCGAGCCGCCGCATCATGACGTATGCATTGAACTCTGCAACTCCATCTCCATTGTTGGTAAATAAACTGGTAATTTTCAGGGCTAAAGATTTGTGAATTTCGCTATCTCTACCTTAGCCAGTATTGTTAAATTTATGTTAAGCAGTATGGATTGGCTGGCTCGTGCAGGTAAGATCTGTTTTATAAATATTCAGGAACAACCACTTGAGGACACAGTTTCATGCCTATCAG
>JAJYCW010000136.1 GCA_021777995.1 bacterium | reverse complement strand
GCAAATCCCCGGCTGTGGGGGGGGGGGGGGGGGGGGGGGGTGGCTGGTAGCTCGGTTTCGTGTTATTTACCTGGTCGCACTAGCCGTTGCATTTATCGGTATAAATTATCAGCTGAACCATAGAGCGGCGCAGGCGATTTCAGAGCTGAGGAACTCCACGCTGTTTCACGCGCCAACGTCAAAATATGATGACCAACTGGCATCCTACGCGCAGTCCCAATTACACATTCATTTGGTCGACATGTTAACGCCCGGATCTGGGCAACATGTCCACCCACAGAACCATAGTCTAATATCTCCTCATACAGATCTGTTGACAGTAAAACAAGTCACACGGTTATAAGAGCAACTAATTGCCTCTAAGCCACTATTCAATGGGTAGACCTGGTGACCCTAGCTTCTACCGTTTGGAGATTCACATACTATGCATAGTCAATGCCCAAACGGATTTACCTTGGTTGAGTTGCTAATAGTAATTGCGATTATAGCGGTTCTGGCGGCAATCCTGTTTCCCGTATTCGCCTCGGCTCGGAAGGATGCGCGGATGGCGACGTCGGTGTCAAACCTTCATCAATGCGGTATCGCCCTGCGGCTTTATATGGACGATTACGGTGGATTGATACAAGATCTTCCGCACTCCAATGTGGCATCAAAGGTCCTAGCCAATGAACCGACTTGCGATCCAAATGATTACTGGCGCAAGAGTTGCAGCCAGGTGTTTGGCAAACCGCTAATTGGTTCGTATGGCTACATTATACCGGTAACCGACGATCCCTACGATTTTCCGCTGAGTTTCATAAACTCCATGAATAACGGAAATCCGTCCATTCTGGTCAGTGTCTTCTATGCAGATGATCGGTCCTCTCCGCATCATAATGATTTGGAGCCTCCGTTTGGCCCGTGTGATCACGATCCGTCGCCGGTCTCTTGCCAGATGCCAGACAAGGTTCTCAGGCTGTTCTACAGCGGTACGGTGAAACTGACCCCAAACAGCTATCGCGTCTCACATGGAGCAATTCTCTCGTTTGACTGGACTTTTATCTTTTTTCCACAAAAGGGGGGCTAAATAGGCTATGAGAAAATCGTTACTGGAAAACGTTGAGTTGACGGGTGAGGAGTTTAGCGACCACTTAAGAGCTTTGCCCCGTGGAGTGCGGCTCGTCCTGGGCCTGGTAGGTAGTTCGTTGCTTGGCTACTACTTACCACTCCTGGTGGTCGTCGCCCTTGGAACCTGGCAGAATAACCTTACGTTCGTCTATCAAATTCTAGGAAGCTGCGCTATTATGATAGTCCTGAACCTCATTGGCTATATGATGGACAATCCGTTAAAGGTAGGCATCGCGGCAGGTACGTTCTTGGGCTTAATGTTCTTAATGATCGACGTTTACCAGGGTTGTGTGTGGTGGTCCATACTGCGTGATTGTTTTGTTGTCAGTTTCATGCCTGTAGTGAACGCATGGATGTTCAGTAAATACTTAAATTCGGTGGATCTATTTCGCGCTCACAACGCAATGTCCGTCGCAGGTAAACGATAGATTCAGGCTCTCGGCTCGATAGGTAGGTGCCACGGCATCGACATTAGGAGCCTGTAGAGGTGTAGCGACGCTCGCCAAACCGCCAGATGAGGATAGAAGCAAGCAGAAACAGCAGACCGCAACCTGGCAGAATGAGTATGTGCAATATTGGGCCGTGAGCCTTAAAGAGCAGCCGCGCCGGCAGATACGCGGTACTTGCGAGCGGTACCAGCCATGTAAAGGTAAACCTAAGCCAGCCCGGATAAATAGACAGCGGGAACGAGGCCGTCTCCACGCCGCCGTAGGTAACTACGTTTACAATTTCCGGCGTCTCTATGGTGAAGAAAGTGAGAGTGGCCTGCAGCACGAACAACCCACAAAACGTGCACATAGTTCCTGTTACCATGGCTGCTGCTACTATTAACGTGCTGGCATCAGGTTGCAGATGCATCAGTGCCCAGGCTAGTACGAACGCGGCTTGAAGAAAGCGGCCAATCCTCATCAACTGGACCTCAAATGCGGCCACCTGCAGGATCGTACTCCGTGGCCGCAATAGTAACCTGTCGAAATCACCGCGGCGAATAATGGCCGAAAACTGGTCGAAACCACGGCAGAGGCCTTCTGCCAGTGCGTACCCGCTTCCCACTACGCCGTAGAGGAAGGCGACCTGGCGAAGCTGCCACCCATGGACGGATCCAAATCGATAGAAAAGTGCCGCAATCGCGGCGAATTCCAGGCCCGTCACCAAAAATTGCCCAAGTGCCATCATTACGAATGAGGCCTGGTACTGCAGTTGCCCACGGAGGCATGCGACCACAAGGCTCAGGTACAGACGCAAGCCTGATGTTTGAGATTTCATCCCCCCTGCACCACCATGCGTTTGCTCGCTCGCAGAATGAGGAACCGGCCGAACCAGCTCAATGCCAATATCCATATCAAGGTTTGAGCGAACATCGAAGCCGCCTCAGGTGTGCCGATTTGCCCAAGATAGAAGCGAGCGGGGGTGTCAATTAGGCTGCAAAAAGGCAGAATCCTCAATACCCGACGCAGGGCTGAGGGTAGGAAGCTGAGCGGAATGAGCAACCCAGAGGCGAAGTTAGCAATGGCTGGAAGTATTCGCTGAATACCATCACCAGAGATCGTAAAGAGCAGCGATATATTGATGAGGGTGGAAATTGCCGCTGCAAGCAGCAGAGCCAGCACCACACCGGTGACGAATAGCGCACCAGCTGAAACCGTGGGCGGCATCTGCATATGAAACAGCAGCACTGCCGCTACGAATAGGGGAATTGCCCGCATAATTGTAGGTATTGCATGACGGGCAAAGGCGCGCATGTACCAACTGAAGTAGAGGTCTATCGGCCTTAGAAGCTCATACACCACCGTGCCCTCACGCACGAGGTTCCGTATTTCGGCGTCAACCGACCAGGGCATGGCGCGTATCATGCCCTGCACCAGCCAGAGGTAGGTTACTGTTTGTGGCAGACTCATGCTGGACCGGTTAGCTCCTGCCTTAAGGAATGCAGTGAATATGGCGATGCGAACCAGGCCCCAAAAGAGCTGCGTGGCCATGCCAAATAGCGCGGCGGCGCGGTATTGAGTCTCCTGTCGGCATCTGGCGACCAACAGTGTGAGGTACGGGCGCACCGCGGATACCGGTGTCATGGCTGGCCATTCTGGTAAATGTGGGCGATTATCTCTTCTATTGGTGGCTCCTGTACCAGCAGGTCCCGCACGTTATTGGTGGCGGCGATGGCGGAGATTAGCAGCGGCGTGGGCGTGATGACGGGATCGTAACGAAGCCACACCTGGTTCCCTTCGCGGCGCATAATGGTAGTGTTTGCGGGAGGTGAAAACATTTGGTCGCCCTCCAGTTCTACGGTTAGCCAACGTTCGCGCGCAATGCTGTTGCGCAGTTCAGTAAGCGGTCCATCCGATAGTATCTCGCCATCACCAATAACGATCACTCTGCTGCACAGTGCTTCTATGTCGTCCATGTCGTGAGTGGTGAGGATTACGGTGACACCGTGCTCGACATTCAGGCTTTTTACCAACTGTCGAAGCGCCAGTTTTGAAACCGCGTCCAGCCCTATGGTGGGCTCATCCAGAAAAAGCACTTCAGGGCTATGCAGCAGTGCTGCCGCCAGGTCGCAGCGCATTCGCTCACCCAGGCTCAACTGGCGTACAGGCGTATTGAGGAACGCACCCAGGTTCATCTGGTCGGTGAGTTCGCCGCAACGCCTACGAAATTGCGCATCTGGTACCGAGTAAATATCGCGCAGAAGGTGAAAGGAGTCTATGACTGGCAGGTCCCACCACATTTGGGTACGCTGGCCAAACACAACCCCGATTCGCTGCACATACTGCGTGCGCTGTTTCCACGGGCACATTCCAAGGGCTCGCACGGTTCCGCTATCCGGCACCAGAATACCAGACAGTATTTTGACGGTGGTTGACTTGCCAGCACCATTAGGGCCGATATATCCCACAAGCTCACCAGCTTCGATGGCGAAGGAGACGTTGGAAAGCGCCACCCTGTTTTGGTATTCTCTGCGAAATATGCTTCCTAGTGCGCCGAAGACACCGGAAGTTCGCTTTGCAACTCTGAAGGATTTGGCTAGATTGTTAACTTCAATTTGCGACGTCACAGTGGATTACCCATTTGGTTATAGAGTGTTGACTAGAATTATGTGCTGGTGATGCGGCGGCCCAAACATCCGTTCTGCAGGAACGGTACTATAAGCGAAAATGCCGAATGTTTGCCTTCATAAACTTAGGAACCGCTATTATACAGTGGCGCGCATTTTGAGGCAATACAATATACACTTTGAGGTTGCTCAAACGCAAAGCAGTCGGCGTGCGATGGCGACTCCCGTTGCTGTCACAACTTCGTGATGAGGCCAAGGCAGGTGACAAGATGCATTGTGCTGCGACTTGGGTCGTGGTGCATTGTTAAGTGCCCCGGCCACCAAAATCAGCAGTGTGATTAGCAACCGTGGCAGCTCAATAACCAGGGACGGTTTAAAAGCTGCAGCCCTAATGGTAGGGTGGTCGAGCGCCTTGACAGAGCGACGGAAATTATTGAACCATTATTTGACAAATAAATGGTTAAATTAATATAATGAAGGTATGCATGTTAGTTATTACTGGTTGCGTCGCATTTTGCTGAAATTCGCTTTCGGAAGTCGATAGAAGTGCCTGAAATCTTATTGCAGAACATCCTGAATACTGTTTTGTCGGGGTTACGAGGGTTATATGACAATGTATTCATCACTACGACATAACATGAGGCTGTGGGGTAAAAAGATGAGCGACATCCTCAACACCTTGCAGCCCCTTCCAAGATTTGCTGTGGGAATAATAGCCGCTTCATTTATCAGCTATTACGCTCTGCTAATTCCCTATGTAGCTTTAGATATTTGGAACAATATCCTGACCAATTTTGCAGGAATTGCCCTCAACTGCTCGATATTGCTGGTGCTTAACGGCGTTGGTTACGCTGTGAGGAACCCATTAAAAGTAGGGAAATGTTGTGGCGTCCTGTTTTTTGTCCTGGTGTTGCTGGAGGATTTAAGACGAGGAGCAGCTTTCTCGTCCATCGCTGCAGACTGCACCTTCGTCGGCGCTTGCCCTGTGATCAATGGCCTGTTGTTTGAAAGTTACCTAAAATCGTGCGGCCCCATTCCACGGCCACGAACCATTCAAACCATGGATCACACTGCCCATTAGCCACATGCGGCAATACCGGCAGACTGGTTTTATATTTGACTTTGGCTTCTCGCAGGGTCTGGCTATAATTGCCAGATTTGCTTGCACGCTGGTTGGGTCAAATAGTCGATGCTAATATTGCTGGTAGGGTTTTCTGCGCACGATGTTGATCGTGCGCAAGTGAAAGTGCGCCCACATTTTTTGCGTGGATTGAAGCGCTACCGTTGACTCACGCGGGAATAACCCAGGAAAATGTCGCGATGAAGCGCTCCCGGTAGAGCGTAATCGCTGAATGGGTGAGTCGCCTGCAGCAGAGCTCTAACTTTAGAAAACGAGGCTCCCAATTGTACCGTAAACGAGATATTGCAATATGCCTCTTGGTATTTGCAGTTGCGGTTTCGTCAAATGCGGCGGCAAAACCCAATTACTCCTCAAGGTTCAAGAACGACCCAATTGCCCGTGCGCTCAAAAAGAACGATGTATACGTTGGCGGCACCCAGTGGCATCGAGTAGACATTGCGAAACTAGTTCAACTTACTGAGAATAATCCTTATGGCCTGCGGGTGAAAGTTGCAGTTGTTAGCAACATTTCAGCCGATGGTGGATTGTTTAAATCGCGTAACAGTTACACCCGTGCTCTTCACAAGTGGCTGAAGCTGGGCGACGGTGTGCTCATCGTTGTCACTTCGCACGGGGTCTCGCTTTCTACCAGCGATCTGAGTACTTCGCAGATCAACTCGATTCTACATCACAACGCAACCCTTCTTAAAACTGACCCAAACCAGGGTGTTACGCAGATAATTGGATCAGTGGCAGCCCAGGAGCAGCAGGATGCAGCAGAGAATGTCGCTACACAACAGCAACCTTATTCAAATCCACCAGCACAATACTCGGGGCAATTTGGGTTCGGGATCAACCCTGATCGCTCCACATCGTGGCAGGACAATTCCCCGTACGTAAAAAACCCGGTACACTCCAATGAGTTTTGGTTCGTGATTTTGTTTTTGGTTCTCTGTCCAATTGGATTTGCGGCATTGCTTAACGTGACGATTGGATCAACCAACCGGGAACGTATAAGTGGGTCGAGTATTCCGCAACTTAGTGAAACGCCTCTGGTGACTGTACAGCAGGTTGAACAACTACACAAGTTTGTAATCGAAAATCTTGCATTTATCGATAACTATCTAGACCTTCTGCAGCCGTCCGAGTACGCACAGTCCGCGCGGCAGGCACGAGACAGCGCTGCTGTGCTCGATAACCAGGGAACGCAACTACTGTCGCATCACAACGATGTCGATATCGACCGTGCCCAATGCCTTTTAGAACAAGCTTGTGATTACGTCACTGCCTGCCGAACTGCAATTAACCAGGCAACCAATGGAACCGGGGTCGCGGTGGGTCTAGATGGTACACCTACCGGTCTGGTGCCGGTTGAGAGCGAGACCTTTGAAGCGGGGACAGACAACACGATGTTTGCTGATATTCCTCAAAATGAGCGCGGTGCCTGCTTTTTCTGCTCGAAACCGGCAAGGCTTGCACAGCTAACGCCGCTTAACATTGTAGTGAACGGGCAAAGGCGTAAGGTGCTGGCATGTGCCGACGACGTGCGCATTGTTGAGGGCGGTTCTACGCCTAAGATTCGGATGGTTGAGGTTCAGGGCAAACAGGTTCCATGGTACCGGTCACCTGGTTATGATCCGTATCGTGACTATTATTCAGGTGCTGCCTATTACAGCCCAATTACATTTAGCAATGCTGAATTACACGCCGACATAGTAGCAGGTACCCCTGTCCGTACCTGTAACGATCCGGTTTCGTATCCCATTTTTGTTAACTCGTCCTGCTCCAGTCAGCGGGTCCCGTCCGCAAGCCAACCAGTTCACATGAACACACCGCCGATACTGGAGACAGGCGGGGCTACAGCGAGCGGTGCAATCTCAGGAAACGCTGTAGACGTTGGAGGTGCGAGTAGTAGCGGCGGCGGTACAGGTGGCGTAAACTCGTAGTATTCCCCCAAATATGCGGTGCGGCGAGCATGAACATGACGCTACGCCCCCAACAAACCGAGTTTCTGCAATTCCATGTCATTTGGTTCTATCGGGCTATTGAGTACGGGGATTGAACCCATGGTGGGTTTATCCGGCATCGTGCTCATGATTACGTTCCTTAAATCAATAACTTGCCTTGTGCCCAAACCCAGGACTGCCAGCGTTATACCCAGCCTTGTCGTGAATGGTTACCTTCTGGAATAGGGAGAAGGCAGTGGTCTTCATGCGCGGGTATCTGGCGGGGATTGCACAGGACTGATTGTGGCAAGCAAGAGCGCGTGTACCTGCCACTTAGCATTGACCGTGCAGCCGTTGCGATAGAGGCTCAGCCACCGCCCGTGCGCATTGGTAGTTCAGAGCTCGTGCAAGACCCCCTCCAACGGTACGCTGACAACAAGTGATTGAATGCGCAGCGCTTGCTGGTGCCACCGCAGTCTGCCAATCTGCTGTTATTTTCCTGACACCAATCCGCCCGGGTTTTCGTCGAGATAGCGAGTAGCAAGTTTTCGCAAGGGAGTACTAAATGCCACGAAGCCGCCCTGTTTTGTTAGCCCTCATTATGATCTATTGCCTGGTAGGGCGCGCAGCTGTTGCGCAGTCCCAATACGCCTCGGTGTTCAACCGCGATCCGCTCGCACAGTTGCTGCGGACCCAGGACGTGGTAGTAAAAGGCAATTTGTTAAGCTCGGTGGACCAGTCGAGGCTCGTAAACCTTGCTAAAAGTCACCCAGGAGGCTTCCCGCTAAAAGTTGCCGTGGTACCAGATCTGCCTGCCGATGGCCGAGTCTTTCAAACGCGAGATGGTTATACTCACGCCTTACATTCGTGGCTTGGTCTTGGCAACGGAATGCTGATTGTACTCACCCCGCACGGCATCTCTCTCTCAACCTCTGCCCTGGTTCCCTCGCAAATTGACTCCGTGATACGCGCGAACGTCCCGGCGCTGAAATCCGCACCGGCTGATGGCCTCATCCATACGGTTGCCTCGGTGGCTAACTTGGAGCAGCAGAGTGCAAGTTCGAGCAGTGGTGCGGCCACAACTTATTCATCTGGACAACCGTCCGATACAACGTCTGGAGGATTGTCTACCGTGATTGTGGCGCTGATGATTGTAGTGATAGCGGCTGTTCTAGTCAAAGGTTTGAAGCGCATACGACTTCGCCGCCGCGAGCGGTTGGCGGTAGAACAGCAGGTCCGCAGGCTTCATGAACAGGTGGTCAATAGTATCAGCTATGCAGATAATTACCTGGATCTCTTACCAGACTCACCAGACACCACCCAAGCTCGCCAGGCCCGGGCGAACGCTGCCACTAGCAACCAGCAGGCCATGGACGTTGCGCGGAGCGGTACATTAGAGGGGCTCTGTCGAGCCGAGGCGCTGTTGGAAGTCGCCAGTCAATCTGCGGCGGAGTGCAGGAGCGCAATCGACCGCGCCACCGGGGGAACAGGTATGGCAGTGGCTGTGGATGGTACAGACTTCAAGGCTGTTCCGGGTGCAGGTTCCTCACAGCCTGCTGCTGCGGTAGACGATCCCCAGGTAGAAAACATTCCGGATTCGGAGCGTGCTGCCTGTTTCTTCTGCTCACGACCCACACGCCTCGGGGAGCTTACGCCTGTTACTATTGTCCTTGACGGTAAACGACGAAGGGTTCTTGCATGCAACCAGGATGTGCATATTGTGAAACAGGGAGTCGCCCCGCAGATTCGCTCGGTGTCTGTAAATGGCAACCCCATCCCTTGGTATCGTGTGCCTGGGTATGATCCGTACCGTGATTACCTTGGCAGTCCTGCATACTACACACCAATGGCTTGTACGGATGGCGGATTCAGTTCTGGGTTTTTGCTTGGGTCGTTGCTGAATACCTACTCGGATCCTATCCCCTATCCGGTATTTGTAGATCCCAATGGCGGGTATACCGCTGATCCATTTCTGGCCGGGCAGATGGATGTTGGAATGGATAATGCCAACTATCAGGATACTGGTAGTGTTGACTTCAATAGTCAGGACAATCTAAATGCGCAGGCGGGTGCGGGCTTCGATTTAGGTAACCAGGACACTGGTGGAGTAGATTTCGGCAGCCAGGACACCGGCGGTATGGACTTTGGCGATACGGATGCAGGTGGCGCGGATTTCGGCGACCAGGACACTGGGGGAGTCGATTTCGGCAGCCAGGACACCGGTGGTATGGACTTTGGCGATACGGATGCAGGTGGCGCGGATTTTGGTGATATGGACACAGGCGGAAGCGATTGGTAACACCAAAACGACCGTTTTCTTGGTCGCCCTGGTTCTGCTAATTTGACGGGAACGCAACTGAAATTCGGCAGTCAATGCTTTGCGTGCTCAAAGTTCAAAAGTGCACGTTGTTTTATGTGGGGACATTTCGACTAGCACATGGGCGTGCGGGACGTATAAGAGGAGAACACTGATGCCAGAGGCTGCCGATCATCTAGAGCATGCGGACATTCACCGTACGTTTGCTATTAACCTGTTCAACCATGTATGGGACCTTATGGAGCGAAGTGATCGTTCCGCGTGCGAAGACGCCCAGATGCTTCATGAGGCGCACGCATCACGGTACCATTGGGGGGAAGTAGGTACAGAGGTGCAGATCGGTCGTGGTGAGTGGCAGATTTCCCGAGCAAATGCACTGCTAAAACAGGGGGCAGCCGCACTTCTTCATGCCCAGTTGTACCTCGAAAGCTGCAGCTGCGCAGGGATGGCCGATTGGGACCTGCCGTTTGCCCATGAAGCACTTGCCAGGGCCTATGCAGCACTTGGAGATCGGGATCAGTTTAGCTATCATCACAGGCTTGCGTCGGAACTTGGCGGCCAAATAGCCGAAGAACACGACCGCAGGTGGCTTCAGGAGTGCCTGGTGGCAGAACCGTGGTTTGGCATGCTGGACGAGAATCAGGCCCCGTTATTTCTAAGAGCGTCGCCCATTGGCGAGACCGATATAATGAGGCTGCCGGTGAAAACGCTCGGTCCCGCGTTGGGTTATTACACTGCAGTGCTAGGCTTCGCCATCACAAGACAGACCAAAACCAATGCGTTTCTGCGTAGGGGAGGTGCCGAGATCGGGCTGGAAGTGAATAGCCTGGATCCCGAACAGGCTAGCTGCTACTTTGCTGTTACAAACATTGAGTCGCTACACAAGGAGTTTCTGGAAGCTAAGATTGCCCCCTCCGAACTAGCGGTGCAGGTGCACAACGGAAGCAGGTACCGGGTGTTTTTTGCGCAGGATCCGTATGGTGTGTGCTTCTGCTTTGGCGAGGCGGTGGCACAATAGGCTTTAGTATCGGAAGGAAAAACAGTTACAAGCGATGAAACCTGCGTTCAAAGGGCCTGTGCCGCCATCTATCCCTTCAT
>JAJYCW010000135.1 GCA_021777995.1 bacterium | reverse complement strand
TGCCATCATCTTGTTGGCAGCCGCACCGATATAAAACCCGCAAAGCGCGGCAATCTCCAGACCACCTACCGCGCAAAGGGTGGCTTGTGGGTCGTTGCGGCAAGCTTCATGATGCGTAATGGCCTGCTGTACTACCTGCTGCTTATGTTTAAGGCCCTTGTCGTCCACGCCTGTGCCCCTGCCCACCGCCCTGCTGGGTTCACACCCAGTAAGAAGGCACAATAGTGCAGCTGCCGCCGCTGTATTGGCAATCCCCATCTCACCAGCCACAACGATCACCGCACCATTGGCAGCCGCAGCATTCGCCCGATCCAGGCCCACCGCGATGGCGCTGTCCACTTCGGCACTGGTCATGGCAGCAGATTCAAGAAAGTTACGGGTTCCCTCACGAATGCGGCGGTACAAGACGCCCGGCACTGGGTCACCACAAATCCCAACATCGACTACTTCTAACGTAGCGTGTTGGTACCTGGAAAGTACATTAATTGCCGCGCCTCCGCCAACAAAGTTGGCAGCCATCTGGCGTGTGACTTCCTGCGGATATGCAGAGACGCCAAGGCGCGCGACACCGTGGTCGGCAGCGAACAGGACAATGGCCCTGGGGCTTGTGACCGGTTGGAGAGAGCCTTGAATTGCACATAAATCGGCGGTGATCTGCTCGAGGCGACCAAGGCTGCCAATGGGCTTTGTACGGTCGTTCCACTGCTCCAGCGCCTCAGCCCGCAGCTCCCCGGAAATCGGTTTGACATTCGGAAGTGTATTGATCACAGATTATCATCCCCTTTAAGTTGCAGCGGTAATCCGCTCACCATAAAAACCACACTATGTGCCTTTGCGGCCAGAAACTGATTTGCCCTGCCGGCTACGTCCTGAAAAAGCCGACCCAGCGGTGTCATTGGGTGAAGGCCCATGCCCACCTCATTGGTAACCACGATAAGGTGCCTGCCCTGAGATTGACACACCGTTATAAGCTGTGCAATTTCTCCTTCAACCGCTGCCTGAACAGCGGATTCTGTCTGTTCGTTCATCGCCATCATGATATTGCTCGTTAAAAGAGTGAGGCAATCCAGAAGCACCACAGTGAATGCCGGATCCGAGGCCGCTACGGCGCGTGCCGGACTAGTTGGCTCCTCCAGCGTGTGCCAGTGCGGTGGTCTATCCGATCTGTGTCGCGCAATGCGGCAGCGCATCTCGTCATCGCTCTCCTGAGCGGTGGCGATGAAAAGAACGGGCTTGCCGCCAGATAGCTGCTCGGAAAAATCGGCTGCGTGCCTGCTCTTGCCGCTGCGCGCGCCGCCGGTTATCATCGTAACCCTGGGTTTGATCATTGTGAGGTTCCTAATGCGTAGTATAAAAATTAGCTCCTGCTAGTTGCGTGATCGATGTGCAAAATGGCATGGGTAATTGCAGCTGCGTGTCGTGGATGGAGATAACAGGCAAGATGGGCAATAGCCACAGCGAGACGGGGCGTCGGCCGGACGAGCGCTTCTCTATCGTTGTTTAGCCAGTACCAGTGATTGTCATGGACTGCAGGAACTTTCGCTAACCAGTGAGATTGGTTAACGGCGGAATGAGCAATACGTTTGTCACATAGAATTACATCGGGTTGATACTGAACAATTACTTCCGGGGTAGTTTCTCCAGTGGGACTCACTCCGGATGTCAGACACCCTCCGCCTGCTGCACGTATAGCATCTGCAACAAATGACGTGTTGGCACTGGTATACAGCGGGTTCATCTGGTAAATTGGCAATACGCGCGGTGGTTGCAGGGCACTGGTAATGAACCGCACAGCAGATATCTCCGCCTGCATCTTTCGTACGAGCCGCCTGGCCAGGCTCAGGCGATTGACAGATGCGCCTATCTGCAGAATTGACCTGAAGACATCCTCTAAGCTGCCATCTGGCACGAGCAGAAGTTTGATGTGGGCGGATTTTAGCCACTGGCCGGATACGTCAGCCATGCCCTGAACGGCGATTACCAGCTGAGGATTACAGGCAAGAATGGCCTCGCGAGAGGGTTGAAGCAAAGTTCCGACGGAGTGAACCTGTGAGGGCAGGCGGCCCATACGGTCCGCGGTAGTGACTCCCACTATGCAGGAGGTGGCGTGGAGATCGTTTAGTATTTCTGTGATACTGGGTGCGAGGGATACCACACGTATGGCAGTTGTTTGTGGCGATTCTGCCCTCTGGGTCTTATCAGTGCTAAGACGCGGTTGCCGTGTGCAGCCACTGAGGCAAATCGCAAAACATGCTAATTCAAATAGTGCCAGCACCTTGCGAGCAGTCAAAATGCACCCTCCTCGGGGTGGTCCCGAACCGACGAGGAGAGTAGCTGCCTGTTGAAGTGCCTTTGCTTCAAAAGAAGCAAACGAGCGTCGACAACGCGACATCACTCCCTCTCTACCGGAGGGTGACCGTGATGAGGCTGTCGACGGGCATTCGGACTTGCCCCTCGCGTGAGGGACACACCGTAGCGGGACTGTGCCGGATTCTCACCGGCTTCCCCCGAATGGTGTCAGCTTACTATCTGACACCTACGACAGCACAAAAATTTCCACCTTCAGGTTACCCCTAGGTTCATTGCAGTGTCAAGGCGATGCAGCAGCTTTGCCCTGAGTATAGTCGCTAATCAACAAAACAAAGAGGCAGTTTGTGTCCGCTACAGTCAACGTTGCTTATTGAAGATGTAGGATGGGGCCGTGGCGAAGGACGAATGAACAATGCCGGTTTGCGCCCCAATACCATGTTAAAAAATTTGGGGCGCAAACTCGTGCAGGTTGGAAGCGCTAACGGGTTGAGTTTTGTAATTGCTGAAGAGTTTGCTGCAGCGCTTTTGTTGCAGCGCCATAACCTGCAAAATCACCACTCTTCAACTTCTGCTGTGCCTCTGTATACTGTGCCTGAGCTTGTTGAATTAACGACCGAACGGCAGGGGGTACGGACACCAAACTGCCACTAGGCGTGGTTGCTCCCGGCTGCGTTGTACCGGGTGTCGTCTGTTCGGGAGTCGCGGAGGAGTTGGTGCCTCCATACCCAGGATACAGTTGGGCGAGCGCTTCGTCCAGTGTATCAGCCATAGCTTCCCGGTTTCCGGTGGCAACAATAACCTTGGCAAGCTTTGGAAGCGTTCCGGAGGCGGTGCTCGCCTCTACGTAGAGTGGAGCAATGTAAAGTAGCGATCGGTCAATCGGGATGACGAGCAGATTTCCCAGTGAAGCAGTAGATCCGCCGGTGCGCAGAAGCGAAAGTTGCGGAGATATTACCTTGTCACTATTGATCCGCTGAACAATTTGTGCGGGCCCTAAAACGGAGGCCTGCTGCGGGAACCGGTACAGCACAAGCTGCCCATAATGCGATCCATCACAACGAGCGCACATCCATCCCATGATGTTTTGATCCTGCTTGTTAATGGGCGAAAGCGGACTCATCAGCACGAATTCAGGTCCCTTATTCTGCAAGTTCGCTGGGTCACCAGCCAGATCCGGCAGGTGCATGACAACGTAATAGGGGCTCATCGACTGATCGGCAGCATTTGGATCGCTCGTTGGTTCGTCCGGAATAGTCCACGCGTCTTCTTTCAGATAGAAAATACGAGGATCGTCAACGTGGTATGTTGCATAAATGGCACGCTGCACGCGGAACAGGTCCTCAGGATACCGCACGTGAGCACGCAACCCTACAGGAAGCTCGCTGAACGGCTTCATCAGGCCGGGGAAGACGTGATTCCAGGTTTGGGCAATGGGGTCGGTTGGGTCTGCGAGGTAGAGTTGAACCTGGCCTGTGTAGGCATTCACAGTTGCTTTCACGCTGTTGCGAATATAATTCAACTGTTCGTATGCACCGGGTGCAACCGGTATGTTGTGAGGCGTGCTGTAGGGATAATTGGACGAGACAGTGTAGCAGTCTACCATCCACACAAGGGAACCATTATCCTGGTCTACTACGAGATAAGGGTCCGTATCCTCCTGCAAAAATGGTGCCACCAGGCGAATACGTTCCCGGATATCACGGCGGTAGAGTATCCGCGTGGTAGGCTTCAGGTTATCGGCCAGCAAAAGGTTCCAATCACCGCGGTTGACCGCAAATGCCAATTTGCGCAACAACGAATTTCCAATGGTGATGCCACCCACTCCCTGGAAATTGCTGTAGTGATCCTGACCGCTGCCCGCGCCTGTAGAAGGATAATCAAACTCAGCCTGCTGCGTGTCGACGTATACAGCTCCATTGTTGAGAGTACCATAGTAGATCTGAGGCTGGTTAACGGTAAGCCCGGTTGCCGCACCGCTCGCCTTGGGGGGAAAACCATCGACAAAATACTCGGGTTCGCCCTGGACTGTGCGATTTACGGGAGACATAACAAGTCCATACCCGTGGGTGTAGCTTAAACGACGGTTCTGCCAGGTTTGAGCACTGGCGGGCAGGGATGTGGGGTCCATCTCTCTGGCCGCAAGCATCACCTCACGGAGTTGCCCCTTAAGCACATACCTGTCGATATCAATATCGTCGCTTAAACTGCCGTCGGCATCCAGTTGCTTAAATTTGTAATACGGTTTTATGGTCTGCAACTGCTCATAGACTTTGCCCAGGTATCTGTGATCCCACAGGCGTACATTGTTCAGCGTCACTTCGTTTGCCTTAAGGTTGGCAGCAGTTAGCGATTCGGTTGCAGGATAGTTGTCTACCTGAGTTACATTCTGCAGATTATAGGCGTCGCGCGTATATTTGATATTTCTTTTTATGTACGCTGTTTCTTTGCTTAGCTGGTTAGGGTTAACAATCAAGCTTTGCAGCAATCCGGGCAGCATAGCATTCCCCAGGAACAGTGTGAGCAGCCAGAGACCCGTTAAACTTGCGGGAACCCGAAGGGATGTGCCTTTTGCAGCGAACAGGCACCCGACCGCTGCCGCCACAAGGAAGATGACCTGTACGTCGAGTGCGGGGAGGGCGGCATGAATATCCACCCAACCGGGACCTGTAAAGAAGCCGTTGTCGTTCTGCAGCAGTCCATACCGACTCAGCCACGTTATGCTAGCGAGCGTGCCTAACAACAAAGCAGCTAACACGAAGAGCTGTGTGCGTACCGGCTTTGGTAGAGTGTGCAGCTTTGCTGCCGACTGTATGGTTTGATTAACGACATGCAGCACCACTACCGCAGCTAGTGTGAGCCCCACCGCGAGCAACGCAAAGGTGGTAAGGAACTCGAGAAAATCAAGTTGAAAGATATAGAACGAAATATCCCTATGGAATACCGGGTCAACCGAATGAAAACTCTGTACATGGGTGAACATTAGCCAGTCTGCCCATGAGTTCGAAGCAAGTCTGCCGGCCCAGAGACTCAAGAAAATGGAGATTAGTAGCAGCCCAATACCCGACCATCGGTAGAGCGAATCTGCTAGTTCCGGGCCTAATCGATCCTCTAACAGCGTTCTAGAGGACTCTGGAGATAGCCGCAATGCCATGCGAGTGTTGAAATAGAATAGCAGGAAGAAGGTGACTGCAAACAAGGCAAAGAGGGTCGTCTTAGCAATTACCTCGGTCCAGAATACTTGCGTAGCATGCACTTCATGAAACCACAACCAATCGGTGTAGAGTGGTACTCCGTTGTGCACCAGTACTACAAGCAGGAACAGTGCTCCCACAAAGGCAATTGCGCCGCGATTGAACCTCTGTACTGCTTTGCTGTCCGAAACCTTGCGCATGGTTTGGGGAAGGATAATATCAAAATCTCGGTCGTCCGGTCTCATAGCACTCTCTTTTCAAGATTCGATTTCACTTGCAGTACTCGACTGCAGGACTTCACTTCTGGTTTCATTTATGCTGCAGCACAGAGGCGCCTTACTGCTTGTTAGCGGCGGCGGCATGATAGTTAGCCCACTTGTAAGCTGTGCATGTTTCACGGTACGGGCAACGGTACGATACATCGATATTCAAGTTACTGCGTACTGTGTTTCCGTTAATATACCGGAAATGGCAAAACGGAGCGCCATTGCAACCGAAACTCCAAGCTACATGGGGCGGCCGTTGCCGGGGAGTCTATTTAGCTGTTAGGAGCCGACAAGCGGGAGCGTACCATGGAATTTACCCAAGGGCATGAAGGTCGCATCGGGAGGTGCTTCCATAGGACCAAAGTGAGCGCCTCCCACCTCACCAATCGCTCCATCATTTGTCGGTTCAGTTAGATGCACCGTGGTGACTGTACCTACAAGGTGACTTCCACCGGTGAACTGTACGCGAATATAGTTGCTGGTATAACCACTAAGCAGATTAGTTGAGGCATGATCACTTCCGTGGTTGTCCGGTTCATTGCCATCATTGCCAGACACTCCTTCCGCCGCGCTCGGATTCGGTTGTTTTCCCTCGACCAGCACCTCCAGATCTGTATGAAGAAATCGGCTGATGAAGCGCTGTTGAGCAGATGCGCATGCGGCAGCGAGAGCCTTGCTTCTTGCCTCTTTCACCGATTCCGGCACCTGATTGTTGAAACTGCTGGCAGGTGTACCCTCGCGAGGCGAATAGCGGAAAATGTGCGCCCTAGCGAACCCTACGGTGTTCACCACAGATAGTGTATTTTCAAATGCCTGCTCATCCTCGCCCGGAAATCCCACCATGATGTCTGCCGTGATCGCGATGTCTGGCATCAGTTGTTGCGCTGTGCTGCAACGCTCCATGTAAAAATCGCGGTCATAGGGACGGTTCATCGCTTCCAAAATCGTGTTGTCGCCGCTTTGCAAGGGAATATGCAGATGGCGGCATAGTTTCGGTTCACTTGCGAATGCCTGCAGCAGCCGATCTGATATCTGCGTTGGTTCTATGCTGCTTAACCGTACGCGCTCTATACCCGGAACCTGAGCGAGTTTGACCAGCAGCTCGGCGAGATCAGGCGTTAACATTTCGGCTCCGGCTTTCCAATGGTGGGCCGCACCGGGACGCATAAGGCTGTCTTGCCCATAAGCACCTACTAACACGCCCGTCACAACAATCTCGCGATATCCTTCCCTGGCACGGCTGGCAGCCTCGTCGAGTAGTTCTTCGAGAGGGCGCGACGCCATGATCCTGCGCGTGAACGGAATTGAACAAAACGTGCAAAACACGTTACAGCCATCCTGTACTTTCAGGGTAGCACGCGTTCTGCTGCGGTACTTGTTTGCCGGTAACGCGTTGGCTGAGCGCAACGGCGGCCGCAGTTGGGGAAACGAATGCAGAACCTGTTCCAAGGTCTGCAGCTTTAGGGAATTTGGCACAATTAGGTGGGCTTCATCCACCTTCTCGCCTTTTATTGCAGCCATCTCGCCGTAGCAGCCTGTCATCACTACACGAGCATTGGGGTTGTTATGGGCAAGTTTTCGTACGAGCTGTCGTGACTTGCGTTCTGCAGCTTGTGTAACAGAGCAAGTATTGATCACATAGACGTCTGCCGGCTTGTTGAACTCTGTAATCTCAAAGCCGTGCGCCTCAAAGTCATCTAGTATTCGCTGGGTTTCGTATTGATTTACCTTACAACCCAAGGTTGCAAATGCTGCGGTTGGCAATGCACGCTCCTAGTGGTATCGATGGCATAACGTACTGAAATATACCACGACAGAAATACCTACCACGAAAGTGATGGTGGGAAATACTCGCTGATGAGCTCCTCATAATAGGGCCGCAGTTGTGCCACATTTGGTCGGGTATCAACCTTGGAGTAGAGATCATAAGGATTAAATGCCCGCACCGCAGCGAATAACCTACGATCGCGGTCATTCATAAGGTGCCCGTAAGCACCTTCCTTATGGATGGCGTAGCACGAATGGTACCGTATCATGTACAGCGCCTCTTCTGGAAGGTAGTCTTTGACCACCTGGTAAAGGTACTCGTCATGTCCCCATGAGATGTGGACATTGTCTAGCCCACAACCAGGTTCGTAGATGCCACATTCCGTTTGATAAGCGTCGACTGTCCAATCGGGGTTTTCACGAAAGAAGTCATAATACACCACCGAAGCCGAATAACGACATCCCACCGGAAATGTATCACCCACGACCGCCCACTGGGGCTCTCCCTGAAGGCAAAGAAGCTTGCCCAAATCGTGAATCAATCCTGCGAGGATGAACCAGCGAGGGTGCCCGTCTGCCCGAATGGACTCTGCGGTCTGTAGTAGATGCTCTATTTGGGTTGCATCCGTGTCTGGATCACTATCATCCACCAATTGATTGAGAGTCTCCATTGCCTCCCAAATCCCCATCCTTTTCCCTACTGGCGGCAAAAATGCACGCTTCTTTGCAAGCACAAAATCGAGCGTCTGGAACCGATGATTTGCTCGGTAGAAGTCCTTTACCGAATCCCGTTGTGGAGCCTCATAGTTGCGGAACTCGTGTTGCGGTTTTGCGTTGCTATCGTACCGAAGTTTACGTTCCTCATCCAACAGGTCGAGATCCTGCAACTGGCCTGTCGTTGTCGGTTGATCGTTCATTCCTCACTCCTCGATCTACTGATAGTACTGCGATTGCCACGAACTCGTATGACCTCTGCTTCTATCGTGCCCCAAGTTCGATTGTGCTGCTTTTATCCATTATACGCGACGAGGGGGCGCATTCCTTTTTATCCCGTGCGACGGTGCTACGTACATGGCATCCCGGGGGCATTCTGCTTTGAGACCTGAGGCGTCCCTGAGCTAAAGTATTAAGACCCATGCCACCACTATAAGCTTTATGCATTGGAGCACTTTAGGATGTTGATTCGCTGCTCTCTATGCTATTCTATGGACAATAGTTTGTGCGAAATTCTGGCGAAATTCCGATTTCGACGCAGTCGTTCAATAAAACCGCAGCAACTAGCAGTTGCTGCTGCTGCTACACCGGCCATTTGGCAATTCTGTGGAACTTCCTTCTGCAGGGCGATTATGCCCACGTGGTCGTCTGCGAGCTGATGGAGGCTTGCAGGAACTGTTGGTTATAACTGAAAGGATTGTAGAATTCATGATGCGTAGACCTCATGTTCGAATTTGTTGGCTGCTCTTGTCGGTATTTTTTGTGCGTCCTGCGCTGGCACAGGCCCAACAGCCCGCTGCAAGAGAGATTGTGGCCGATATTGGTAAGCCCACCGGTCCAGTAGACCATTTTTACGACCTGTCTGTGGGATCGGATTACCCGGGTACGTTAATTCGAGACGACAGTCAGTCGCAGCTGCAGATGGTGACCGATGAACTGGGTTTTCGGTATATTCGATTCCACGCGATTTTTCACGATGTTCTGGGAACCGTTCGTGTATCAAACGGAAAGATCGTCTACAACTGGAGTGGCATCGACCAGCTGTACGATGACCTACTCGCCCGGCACATCAAGCCGTTTGTGGAGCTTGGTTTCACTCCAAAGGCACTCGCAACCTCCAACAGTAGCATCTTCTACTGGCAGGGCAATACATCGCACCCCAACCTGCAAGAGTGGCACAACCTTGTTGCGGCATTCATTCGGCATATCGAGTCGCGGTACGGAAAGAAAGAGGTTAGAAGTTGGTTTTTTGAGGTGTGGAACGAACCGAACCTGTCTGGATTTTGGGAAGGAGCGAGCCAGAAGGCATATTTCAAGTTATATGATGTAACCGCTCGCACCGTCAAATCAATTGATCCACACTTGCGCGTAGGGGGTCCGGCCACTGCAGGTGCAGCATGGATACCTCAATTTCTTGCCCACGTTAAAGAGCGTGGGGCACCTGTAGATTTTGTCACTACGCATACCTACGGAGTTTTAGGAGGGTTTTTGGATCAGAACGGAAAGAGTGATACGAAACTCGATCCGTCTCCAAATGCAATTATCGGTGATGTCCGTCGCGTACGGAGCGAAATAGCCGCGTCACCCTTTCCAAAGCTCCCCCTGTACATTACCGAGTGGAGCACAAGTTACACCCCTCGTGACTCAATACATGACTCCTACATCAGCGCTCCGTACATTTTAACGAAATTGAAAGCGTGCAAGGGCTACGCTCAAGGGATGAGCTATTGGACTTATTCTGATCTTTTTGAGGAACCAGGCCCGCCCACCGCACCTTTTCAGGGCGGTTTCGGACTGGTCAACCCTGAAGGCATCCGAAAGCCTGCGTTCTTTGCCTATAAGTATCTCCATGCGCTTCATGGTGAGGCGGTCCATACCAGTGATCCCCAGGCATGGCTCTCCACGGCAGGCGGAAACTTTAGTGGCGTAATCTGGGATTTCGAACAGCCCGTTCAGAATGTTAGCAATAGATCTTTCTATACGAAGGTATTGCCAAACCATCCTGCAGCGCCTGTACACCTTAAAATTGAGCATCTCGTCCCCCATGCGTCTTACAACCTTCGGGTTTACCGCACAGGCTTTAACAGGAATGATGCCTATACCGCCTACCTTGAAATGGGCGCGCCTCAGCAGCTTACGCCTGCTCAAATTGCCCATCTTGATTACCTCACCCGCGACGAGCCGGAGCGTGACACTCGCCTGGTAAGCAATGGTGAGGGTGTTTTGACAATCGATATTCCGATGAACAGTAACGACATTGTGCTGGTGAAGGTCACGCGGTCGTACCGCTGAACCCACTATGCGATATATGATGTGGCTGGCTGGCTCACTTCCTTTGTTTTGTGAGCTTCTGCCAGCCCATCTTTAGTGGGTTTACGGCTGTGATAACCCATCATCCAACTCGTTCTCTTCCTTCAATCAAAGATATTTTGAAGAATCTCTTAAAGTAATCTTGACAATTGGAAGGAGTCAGAGTACATTATGAGGGCTTCGTTGAGACGTTGTAGAACGTGTTGATGAAGCTGCAGATCGCTCC
>JAJYCW010000134.1 GCA_021777995.1 bacterium | reverse complement strand
AGCCGGCTGCAGGAACACTTCGTATACCCCTAACTTTGCCAGCGGCGTTGATCCCGCGACTGGGCAGCCAAATCGGCTCTATCATTGGAACCATTTTCCACTAAAGCTATTTATCGTCTCGTCACCTCAAAGTAATGCCATGCTGGTTCAGCAGGCCGAGACCGGTTTCAACTGGTGGGTCAACGGCACATCTGGCCTCATTACCTATCAGATCGTGAATGATCCTTCCCAGGCAGATATTACGGTAGATTTTGAAAATCGAGGTTACACGAACTATGGCGCGGTGACGGATTATAGCGTTAACTCAAATGGTGAAGTAACGAAGGCTACTATTACATTTAACATGACCTATTTAAGCACGGTTGCTAACATTGAACCGGTAGCAGCCCATGAATTTGGGCATGCCCTGGGGATAGCGGGCCATAGCAGCAATCCCGCTGACGTAATGTATGACGGGGAAGCTACCTACTCTAAAACGGCCTTATCTGCCGCGGATATCAATACGCTATTCACCGCTTATTGCGGTTACGCACTAGCGGCACCTGCAACAGCTCAGTCGTTTACAGAAAGATGCGCACCTCCCGGCCGCTAAATAAAAGCATGCCATGTCCTGCCCACCGCGAGCAAAGCTGGCATTTCAATTGCAGAAGCCCCTTTCAATCCACGTATTGTTAGGGGCTACGCCCATTCCGGTAGTTCTGTTACCACCTCGCGCAGTAGCACACCTGCTCGTACCACTGCTACAGAGGGCGTGTACCACTTAATATCGTGGTACCCCTGTGGGATTTCAAAAGACTAGTGACCGTTAGTTGCGATACCGTGGCGGCCAACACATTTTCTGTAGCACGGTCTCAACCAACCCAAAGGCAGCAGAAATACCGCCCGAATATCACTTTCACACCAGAATCGTATCATAATGAGTACACACGTTATTGGATGCCTCAACTTAAACGGTAAGTTGAGGCATCCAACACCAGACTAATTTTGCACAGACACAGGACAGCGCTCTAACATGACAGAGATCACCGAGGAACTAACCCCAGTACAGGTTGTCGCCGAGCTAGATAAGTATATCGTCGGGCAGGCGAGCGCAAAACGGGCAGTGGCAGTCGCCCTGCGAAACCGCTACCGCCGAAAACTATTACCAGACGAGATGCGCGAGGAGGTTATTCCTAAGAACATCCTGATGATTGGCCCAACAGGGGTCGGTAAAACAGAAATTGCGCGAAGGCTGGCGCTTCTTGCTCGGGCGCCCTTTATAAAGGTAGAAGCGACGAAGTTCACAGAGGTCGGATATGTTGGCCGTGACGTTGACTCGATGATAAGGGATCTGGTTCAGATCTCCATGCGCCTGGTAGAAGCCGAGAAGATCGCGGAGCTGCAAGAGGCCGCGCGCGAGCGGGCTACCGCACGTATTGTAGATATTCTTCACCCCAGCCCCACACCACAACGTCGGCGTAAAGGTGCGGAATCCGGTGCTCCCACGGATATTGCCCAGGCCATTAGACAGATGTTTGAGCCGCTGATGACAAAAGCTGGCGAGACGCCGCCTTCCGCATCTCAAACCACCGCCCAATCCCCACAAGCTGCGGAATCCACGGAGGAGGAAGCGGAAACCGATAAGGAACACAGGCTGAGGGTAGAGCGCATTCGTGAACGACTGCGGCAGCAGGTGGAGTCCGGGGTTCGCGACGATGTCGTTATAGACATCACGGTGGAAGAGAGCCAGTCCCCACCCCTAATGCAGTTCTTCGCTCACGATAACATGGAGGACTCTGATTTGCAAGGAGCCCTCAGCAACTTTATTCCCCGCCGCCAGAAGCAGCGAAAAGTCACCATAGCAGAAGCGCGCCAGATCTTCATGCAGGAAGAGGCGCAGAACATGATAGACCGCGATAGCCTTACTAAAGAAGCGATTTCTCGCGCCGAACAGAGCGGCATCATATTTGTTGACGAAATCGACAAGATAGCAGGTGCTAGCGGACGCGGCCAGGGGGGCGGTCCAGATGTGTCACGCGAGGGTGTGCAGCGAGATATTTTGCCCATTATAGAAGGTAGTACAGTCAATACGAAACTTGGGCCGGTGAAGACAGACCACATCCTGTTTATTGCAGCGGGAGCATTTCATATTGCTCGCCCGTCGGATCTTATACCCGAGCTGCAGGGAAGGCTGCCTATTCGTGTAGAACTTGAAAACCTTACCCGCGACGACTTCAAGCGAATTCTTACCGAGCCCCAAAATGCGCTGACGCGGCAGTACGCTGCCTTGCTGGCGACCGAGGGTGTAGACCTGGAGTTTCTGCCGGACGGTATAGCCGAACTGGCAAGGTTAGCAGCAGAGATCAACGAGCGCAATGAAAACATTGGTGCCCGCAGGCTGCACACACTCCTTGAGCGGCTGCTAGAGGACGTTTCCTATAACGCGCCAGACCTGCCGGAGAGAACGGTGAAAATAGATGGAGAGTTTGTACGCGAGCGCCTTGCCGACATCGTGAAGGACGAGGATCTGGCTAGGTATATTCTGTAAGCAAAAGCACCGGCACCGTGAAGGCGCGCCCTTCACGGTGTTTATGGAGGGTCCTATTCCAGTACCTCTAGGCGTGCGCCCACCACAGTCCTGCGCCACTGTTCGTCCGGCCTCTTTAGGCGCGTCTCCAGCATGCCAGCAGCAATCTTTCCGATCTCGGCAGCGCGGACATCGATGTTTGGAATCCCGGGATATGTTAACCTCATCCGCCGGATATCATTATTACAGCCCATAACATCTAGATCCTTGCCCAATTTGCGACCCGCACAGGTAATTGTGCGTAACGCTGCAAGCTGCACATCATCGCCCACGGGTAGGTAAAGTCCGTCTGCACGTCCTCGCCCCTCAATGAGCGCTGCCGTGCAGGCAGGGATCTCTGCAGGCTCACAGCATTTCACTTTAACGGCATGGCCGGCAACCGCGGCCGCTGCCACAAAGGCATCTACCCGCAGCCCAGCCTCAATATCCAGCGAAGGAGTATAGACCACAGCGAGTTGATGCCTCTTGCGCTGAAGTAAATAGTCAAGAGCCAGCCTGCCTATACCTTCGCTATCGGGGTAGACCATATCCCCACGCCCAAATTGGCCACGCGGCCGAAAGACCCAAACGATGAGCACCTGCCTTGGCACGGCGTCCTCGTTCAACGTGCCGCTGCGTGCAATGATGCCATCTACAGCGCCACCGGATATCGCCTGCGACAGGTTGCCCTGTTCATCCTGACGGGTAACGACGAATGTATAACCGTGTTCGCGCGCATACGATTCGGCCCCATGCAGCAGCATGCCGTTAACCGGCTCTAATACGTCGTCGGCGCGAAGGTTAGGAATCAACATTCCAAGAATGCTGGTTCGCCTGTCGGAATGCGTGCGGCCCAACGGCCGGCGCCCCCTGTTTGTCGCACTACGGTCGTAGCCAAGTTCCGTTACGGCCTGGTGAATTGCCGCCGATGCCTCCGGCGAGACTATTGCGTTCTTATTGAGAAATCTGGATACGGTTGCAGGTGATACGCCGGCGAGGCGGGCAACGTCATTAACTGTAACGGCCATTGTGAGGTGTAACGATGCTCCATACGGATCTGGTTAATTCGAGTTCCACTTTGTTGTGTTCCGACATCACCTTCTGCACCATCAAGAGGCTCGTGCGTCGGATACTATATAGTAATTGGACTCGCTATAAAGATTATACTCATGAAACGGTGTACTCTCGCATTAATCGCGATAATACACGTAATCTATGACGCCATATACTATCAAACGGTTATCACATCTTCCCGCTCGTTTAACAATTATTGGTAAGTAAGGCTAATATCTTTTAGAGCATGAACGTAACTGGCCCCACGAATCAGCCTAGGCGATATCACCACCGCTCTTGAGGTACTCTGCAAAATAGGATGGTAAACCAGCACTTATAATGTTACGGCACGTGAGATCGATATCATAATCCAAGCGTACCTGTTCTACCTCTACGTTGCCTCGCTGAAAAGTGATAGCGGAGTACCCTGCACGGATATCGCCATCCTTGGGTCGGCCAACGCTTCCTGTATTGATGAACTGCACGCCATTCACAATTCTGTTGTATGGAACATGTGTGTGACCAAATACGATGACGTCGCTGTGTGCATCATATTTGCCACCTGTTGTGAACTGGCGTAAATAGCCGTCGGAC
Organism: bacterium; assembly: GCA_021777995.1. Lineage (GTDB taxonomy): Bacteria > Armatimonadota > Chthonomonadetes > Chthonomonadales > Chthonomonadaceae > JAJZFK01. Next base: position 6,666 of record JAJYCW010000134.1, on the reverse strand, counting down.
CGGCTTTCAAACAGGTATTCAGTGTTGGATATTGGTGAACCGTGGCAGAACAGCACCCGCCTCCCTTCTACCTCGACCCGAAGGTGCGCGGGTAAGGTGCGCAGCCAGGTTTTGTTGGCATCGGTCGTATGTTCGCGGGTCCAGCGAAATGATATTTCGCTCATCGCTACATCCAGCGGCTTTACATATTGACAGCCACAGTCGTTGCGGTTATGCCCCACACCGTCGTCATAGTTCCCCATAATGCAGGGGCAGCCCATTTGCGCCACTGCCTGTTGCACCTCATTGGGTTCCGCAGCATACCCACCAAAGTCACCAAGGCAGTACACACCGTCGTATGTACCTGCGGTAATATGCTGTGCCACGGCTTTCATCGCGGGCAAGTTGGCGTGCATGTCCGAGAACACTGCGAACCGTATTGTCATATTAGTTCTCCTGTATCGCGAACTACGCAATAATGTTGGCGCCCAACAATCTTATGCTCCCCGATTGGTGGCGGTAAAATAGGTGCGCTGAAAGTAGAGAGACACGTTTACGAGGCCAATTAGGGCTGGTACCTCTACAAGCGGTCCAATTACTGCTGCGAATGCCGCGCCAGAGTTGATGCCAAACACCGCAATTGCAACTGCGATGGCCAACTCGAAGTTGTTGCTTGCCGCGGTAAATGACAGGGTTGCGGTTTGAGAGTAGTCGGCCCCCATGCTGCGGCCTATCACGAAGGAAACAAGAAACATCACTCCAAAATAGATGATCAGTGGTACCGCAATCTGCAGAACATCCAGTGGTATTCGCACGATCATGGCGCCCTTTAGTGAGAACATCACGATGATGGTAAAGAGCAGCGCGATGAGTGTTAGTGGGCTTATCCTAGGTATAAACCAGGTTTCATACCACTCACGCCCTTTCGCCCTTAATAGCGTAAAGCGTGTGATAACACCCGCAGAAAATGGGATGCCCAGGTATACCAGCACGCTCTTTGCAATTCCGATCATTGTGATGCCAGAGAGGTTAATACTGCCAAAGTTCACTCCCAGCATGGGTGGTAGCACTCTGATGAACAGGTATGCGTAAGAGGCGAAGAAGAACACCTGAAATAGTGAGTTTAGCGCCACCAATCCCGCCGCATATTCGGCATCGCCGCGGGCGAGGTCGTTCCATACAATAACCATTGCAATGCACCGTGCAAGTCCAATGACAATCAGTCCAATGCAGTATTCAGGTCTGCCATGGAGAAACATAAGCGCCAAGCCAAACATAAGGAGCGGACCCACCACCCAGTTTAAAAGTAGCGAGACTGCAAGCACTTTCAAGTTTCTAAATACCTTGCCCAGCTCCTCATACTTCACCTTTGCCAGCGGAGGATACATCATAAGGATGAGACCAGCAGCAATTGGAATGGAGGTAGTCCCGGTCTCAAGACCCGTGATGCCTCGTACTATCGACGGCGCAAGATTGCCTAAACCAATCCCCACGGCCATTGCAAGAAAGATCCATAAGGTAAGGTATCGATCAAGAAACTTCAATTTGTCTCCACTTTTAGTGTGACAGGTATCTACTGTATTCACAATCATCGGTTTTCCTCAAATTCAGGTCCGTTCTACCACCAGGGGCTGTAGACCTTACCGGTCTAACCTTCCTGGTTCAGTCAAATCACGATTCCGGAGTATTGCGAGAATACTTAACGCCAGGGTAAAACGACGGTGAATGGTGATACCTGCATGACCTCGTCTATCCAGCGCGCCTCCATAAGCGCCTTGGTTTGCAGGAATGGCTCCCGAGTACCAGAGGCCAGGAATGACTGGTTTACCACCCAAGCGCAGGCGGTAATGCCCGCACGCCCAAGTTCGTCTTGTAGCACTTTAGCTTCATGAAAGGGAGTAGGTTCGGGCAGGGTGACTAGAATGACGCATGTGAACTCAGGATCACGAAGCCGTGGGAGCAGTTGCCGTACGCTGGCAGGCATTTCGGACTCCGTGCGAAGCACCTCTCGATGATATGCCTCGGCAGCGTCCATCAGAAGAATTGTATGACCGGTTGGTGCCGTGTCAATCACCACATAGGACTCCTCGCCCCTTGCAATGGCAGCGGCAAACGCACGAAACACCGCGATTTCCTCGGTGCAGGGCGAACGCAGGTCTTCTTCCAAAAGCGCCAAACCGTGTTGGTCGAGGTTTGCCGCCGCAGCCTCGAGCACTTCATCACGGTATTTCTGAACTTCTAAAACAGGGTCTATTCGCTCTATCTTTAGATTGTTCACCGGAGGTTTTAGTGCGGATGTCGCTCGACCAGCCGGATCTGTAGTGGTAAGTAGAACAGGAACCCCGGTGCGCGCAAGAGATACTGCAATCTCCTCCGCAATCGTTGTTTTTCCTACGCCACCCTTTCCCATTGTCATAACGACACCGCGACCAAGAAGCAGAAGTTTGTCTACAAGTGTATCGAGGGACGTTGGCACATCTGGGAGCGTGCATCCAGTTACGGTTGATGACGGCGCTGTATCTCGCGTTGTGAGGCACTGCAGGGCAGCGAGCCCTACCAATGGGTGCTCCTTAAGCGGCACGGTCGAAAGCGGTAGCTCGCTTAGATCGGCGGGAAGATTGGCAAGCGCGTTACTACTGCGATCTACAAGTGCAGCCGCAATAGGATCTGTAGTGGACGTTCGTTCAACAAGACCATTCACAATTAGGTGCTGATTGCAAACGCCAAGGCGGCGCAGCTCCTCTGAGGCTCTCGCCGCCTCTTGAAGGCTGGCCGCATCTGCCCGCGCAACAAGCACGAGTGTTGTGCGTTGGGGATCGCGAAGTGCTTCAAGCGAACTCCGGTACATTGCCTCTTGTTTACTCAATGCCACAAGGGGCCCAAGGCATGACATACCCGTCGTGTTATTATCAATGAAACTGGTCCAGGCACCTGGCAGAGCCAGCAGGCGGAGCGTGTGCCCGGTTGGCGCAGTATCAAAAACAACGTGAGCGTATCTGTCGGCCGTCTCGGCAGCCCCCAACAGACTTGTAAACTCATCAAACGCTGCTATCTCCAGGGTACACGAGCCAGAAAACTGCTCTTCCATGCTGCGAATAGCCGCCTCTGGCAGGAGACCTCGGTATGGCGAAACGGCTCGTTCACGGTACGCCAGCGCCGCTGCACCCGGATCAAGGTTACAGGCGAACAAACCCGGTACATCCTCAACCCTCACCGGGGCAGACCCTAAGGTCGTGCCTAGCACTTCATCAAGATTCGACGCGGGATCAGTACTAACAAGTAGAACAGGCGTTAAATCGCCCGCCAGGTGGATCGCGGCAGCGCATGCAAGGGAGGTTTTCCCTACCCCGCCCTTCCCGGTAAAAAACAGGTACTTGGAATTAAGCGGATCGGTCCACATGTCAATCTCCGTTCTGCGAGATTACTCGGAGCAAACCCGGGTAAGCTTCTGCTTCTAAGCTAAACATATCTGTTAATTCGTTACGAAGCGGGTAATGGCCCCGGCAGACAATCTCATCATCAACGAGAAGGATGGGAAGGACATTGATATTACGGCGAACCTCCTCATTCACCACAGCATTGGCAACGAACGCAGCTGGCTGCTGCGACAGGTTATATCGCTCTACTTCAACGCCCTGGCGCTTCAACCAGTCCAAGTCGGCGGCAAAGCCTACGAGTGTCATATCAACCTTTGGCCCGCAAACACCTGTAGAGCAACACATTGCCGGATCATAAACTTTCAACTTGGCCATCTCTAGGCTCCTTCAATCTAGACTAACAAGCAAATATAGCAATTCATCCTTAGAACGTTCGCATTTTAGACTAAGTAGTTCTCCGCTTAACAGCAGGTTGAGTTCTCCGCAGAAGCCGCAACATCAGACCGGGCGTGGAGATATGCCGACAGTGCTTGCACCACATCGTGGTTGACACCGCAGATCATATTCTTGCCACGTCGCTCCACGGTGATAAGACCGGCGAGTCGCAGCTCCTTCAGGTGATGCGAGATCGTCGAGTTAATCTGGGTGGCGCCCGTAACATGACAACAAACATCGCCCACCGTTGGTCCACTCACCCGCCGGACGTCACCAGATTCCTCCACAGCAACAGGGCAGCAGCAGGTACAGAGGAACTCGAAAATATGCAGGCGCGTAGGATCACCCAACGCTTTGAACATTGCAGCGGCACTCACAGAATCTAGCGCCAATTCCGTCATCATTTCCTCATTTCGCGAAATGTTAATTCATTGTACTTTGGTACACACTGATTGTCAATAGTTATTTCTAAATAGTACGAAATGTTACCATTTTTCGGATCATTCGCCGCATTGAAACGGGCAATGAGCTGCTTAGTCTACCAACATTGTTTGGGGTAGAGTTAGGTTGAGGCACAAATCATCGGATGTAGCCGTCACCAAGTCACCAGCACAACCGTTGCCAGTGTTGCGAGTGAGGCTTAAGCGCTGCCCCGATAACATTGCCCCGGCCCTAGCTTTTAGCAATGTCTTTCGCAGAAGGACTTTCGACCATGGAAAGGACATCTCCCGGTGCTATCGGATAAGTTACGATCGTACCCGGCGCCAATTCCACCACCGATCGCGCCCGCAATAGTGGCCCAGCAATACGAAACGGCCGCAGCTTTTCAACCGTGCGCAGCACTCTGCCGTGTTTGTCCAGAAAGATCAGGTCGATTGGGTAGCGCATAAACCAGGTGTGAACTCCAGCACATGGTTTCAGAAGCAGCCCCTCACCGGCACGCAAGGGTGGCATCGCTAACAGGCCAGCCGTGCGCTGCCACAGATTGGCAGCAACCGCTAAATCCATAACAACTACTGCACCTGTCGTTTTGTTAACGAGTTGCAAATTCGTGTCTGTCCTTGTTGCAGTTTAGGGTTGCCCAGGGGAAGGAACAACCGCGGTATTGGGCGAATTTACTTGCATGGATGAATTTTTAGATTAGCCGGTAATCCGTTGCCATTACAATCTTGAATATACCCGTCCCCTTAAGCATGGGTAGCACAAAAGGAAAGCCAATGAAAGTAGACGAACGAAGCATCGCACTGCTCAACACTGAATTTGCACCCTACCTGGAAGGTAGTCTGGTCGATCGCTTCTTCGAGGAATTCGGGATTCAGTTCTCCGCAGGACACTGGTGCGCCGGAGGATTCAGTGACCGTTTCTGTAGCAGCTACCTTGAAGAACCTATGGATGAAACCGCTGTGGGCCAACTTCATCGAGTGGCCAGGGCCGGAATAAAGGGCGTGGAACTCAACAACGAAATGTTCCTTAGCACTAACCTCGAGATTGACGATAGCAAAATCGCAGAAATTAAGGATGTGCTTACGGCTCTCAATCTTACGCCAACGAACATGAATACGAACATCTGGACCAGGGCGCGCTACAAGATGGGCGGAATAACCAATCCAGACGCTTCACGGCGCCATGAAGCACTACAATACTGCCTTCAAACCGTGGAACTGGCAAGCAGGTTGAATTGTCCCAGCGTACAACTCTGGCCGGGCTCAGACGGTTGGGACTACCATTTCGAAGTAAATTACGGTAAACAGCTTGATTGGTTCATTGATGGATGTACTGCAATCGCCAAGGAAGCGCACAAGCGCGGCCTCAAGTTCGGCACTGAAGCCAAACAGAAGGAGCCGCGTGAGGGCAACATGATACTTAACACCACGGCCAAAGCAGCCCTCGTGGCGAAAACAGTGAATGAAGCAGTGGGTGATCACGTGATGGGCGTAGTGATTGACTATGGCCACGAACAGATGGTAGGCAATCAGCCTGCCGACAGCCTGTATTTGCTTAAACGCGTAGGCGTTCCAATAGCCAACTTCCACATAAACGCGGCTAAATACAACAGTAACGACGAAGACCGCGTCACCGGTACCGATGACATTTGGCGGCTAGCAGAATTCTGTTATGCAGCGATTGATACTGATTACCAGGGTTGGTTTGGAGAGGATCAATTCACATACCGCATGGAGCCTGTGCGCGCTATGAGGCTAAGTAAAGAGCTCTTTGCGAATGCTATGAAGAAGGCGCTCAAGATCTATGCTGTGCGTGAGGATCTTACCCGTGCCCAGGACACTGGTGACGCAGGTGAGGTAATAGACGTGGTAAAACGAATATTAACAGGCGCATAGTTAACAGGAGCACAGCCGTAACGGCAGTGGGTGTCATAATGGCTTGCGTAGCCTGCGGTTGCGCAAGCCAACCAACTAAGCGACTACGAACAGTAGGGGCAAGGTATCAAGCCGAGCCTTATACCGATCGTGCCGCCGTATGGTCACATGACGGGAGCCGAATTGCCTTCTATCGTGTGTATGCCGACCATCGCGTACAGCTTATGGTGGCAGATGCACGGCTTACCAGCATCCATGCGTTGCTATCGCCCGAGGATGTGAGCCCGGATAGAACCCTTCAGGCTCGTACAGCGTCGGATCGTGCTGGCAATCGACCAGCCTGGTCTCCCCATGACCGACGAGTCGCATTTCAACGCGTTGAATGGTTTACGTTCCCCGATGGCCAGAAGCTTCCCGGCACGGGACTCTGGGCAATCGTACTGAGCACCGGGACGGTGTTGCCCATAGCACTTCACCCAAAGTCTTATCATGGAAGTTTCTACTACTATCGGTCACCGGCATGGTCACCAGATGGCCGCTACTTTGCACTCGTGGGC
>JAJYCW010000133.1 GCA_021777995.1 bacterium | reverse complement strand
CAGAGGGCTGCGATATCCCCCTTAATTGCACCGCGCAACATCGCTTCTGTGTTCAAGCCCGAATGGGCAGCCTTAACATTACCCGGTACATAATCCGGATGAACACCCATATGGAGTGCACCGAGCTAATTGCATTCTAAAACTGGCACAGCCAGATTTCCCGGCGAATCCAGCACAGCCAGGATTGCTTCCATCAAGTCAACCGCCTCACCATAATGTGGGCTCAATTGTAGAGCACTTCCTGCCACGATAGCAGCAGGGCCGCAGCGAAGCGCAGCAGCGGCATCGGCGAATACCGATGAGTCAATGCCAGTAGCCGCAACAATATCATCCAGTGACCAGCTTGAGACTGACCCAGCGACAGGAGGTGTCAGCTTTGCAGAACCATCAGGATTGCCAGACAGGAGTGAGAGCAGTACACCTCGCAGGAGATCCAACTCTGAACCTGCCTTGTACTGTAATAATGGGGATGCGAAATCCGCTACCGATACTGAGTCGCCCGAAACGTGCGAATGCGCGTAGACAACGTTGACCTGCTTAAATCGCCAGGCTTTGCGCACGCGAAGAAAGATGATCGGCTGCTCATCTTCCAGGTTCGAGCCAATTACGAAAATCGCCTTTTTATCTTCCAGGTCAGCGATGGACATACCCATGCTGCGAAATCCCGTTCGATTGTAAAGCGTATCACCAGCCGCCGCAGGTGCAGGAAGCCAGCGGCTATCGAGGTGCGTGCTTTTTAGTTGCTCTCTAAACAGCTTTTGCAGCATGTAATTATCTTCGTTGGTGCACCTACCACCGCCAACGGCTCCGGCATGCCCGCCAGCCTTCTTTAACTGCGCCACAAGCAACTGGTAGGCCTGCCCCCAGGAGATCGGTTGGAATTCAGTACCGTTGCGCAGCAGCGGCGTGGTAAGCCGATCCGGTGAAGAGATGTAATCGTGACCAAACTTACCCTTGTCACAAGTCCACTCCTCGTTGACGGCCTCGTTCAACCGGGCATTGACCCTTACAACGCTGTCCATCCGGTAATCAAGCTTAATGTTGCAACCATTAGAGCAACGAGAACAGATCGAGTTCTGTGTTTGTAGATCCCACGGACGAGCTTTGAACCTGTAACTCCGCGACGTAAGGGCTCCCACGGGACACAATTCTATGACGTTGCCACTAAATTTACTGTTGTATTCCGTGTGTGCAAAGGTGCCAATATGGGCATCGGCACCGCGCTTAAGCAGTGCAAGCTGCGCGTCCCCACTAATATCCTCACTAAACCGCGTACACCTGGCACACTGGATGCATCGCTCGCTGTCGAAAACAACGTGGGTAGATAGTGGGTATGCCTTTGGATAGTGGCGCTTTTCTTCAGTGTAACGGCTGGAGGATGCGCCGTAAAAGATCGTATTATTCTGCAATGGGCATTCACCACCGCGATCACATACTGGGCAATCAAGCGGATGGTTTATCAACAGAAACTCAAGAATGCCTCGGCGATCCTTAAAAACCTGTTCGGTGTTGGTGTAGACGATGAGTCCCGGCGATGCAGGAAGAGTACAGGCTGTTTGAGGCTTCGGCATTTTTCGTACCGTACCGTCTGGCATCTTGGAGGCCGTATCCACGAGACACATGCGGCAGTTCGCAGCATCGCCTTTCGACAGTCGTGGATGGTAGCAAAAATAGGGAATATCGATACCGGCCTTGCGCGCGGACTCGATGATATTCTCACCCTTTGGCACGGATAGTTCAATGCCGTCAATGGTGATATCCACCATGTCACTAGAAGCCGGGTTCAATGAGACTTCAGTCTGGGTAAGGCTTCTGTCTGCCATTACACGTCCCTTCCTTGCGGCCGATTAATTCGGTGATGCCATGAGAGTGTACCGTATCTGTGCGGGATTTCACAACCTGTACAGGGCCATAGAGAGAAGTATGGGCAAATACAAACGGTCTTTTGATGAATTCGGTGAAGGTTAACGTGAGGCCAAGTGCAGAACGCCAAATGACTCATTAATGCAGGTCGCACGAATAAAAAGTAGAGGTTTTAATGTGTCTGGTGCTCGAATGGATCTTGACGACAATATGAAATCATCCTATTAGTACCGAGTTGGTGGATCCATCAGGACTTGTCGGCAAACGACCCTCCTGTTATATATTTCCAGGAGGGTCGTTTCGGGTGTGCGTTTCGGCTTAATGAAAAGCCGGTATGTGGGCGTGCACCAACAAAGGTGAGCCTTGCGATACCGGGAGCTACGCCGCTCGTCTATCGCGATAGTGCTCTACCCGTAAATCAGGTGCTCTCTGCTCTTCCGTTCTGTCTAGCGTGAATTGTGCGACCAGTTCCTTAAGCGTATTCGCCATCCTGCTTAACTCCGCCGATGAGGCGTTTACCTCCTGAATACTGGCAGTCTGTTCCTCCACCGCCGCAGAGACGTTCTGCGTAGAAGCAGCAACCTCTTCTGCCGAAGCACTCATCTCCTGCGCACCCGCCGCAGTCTCCTCGCTCACTGACGCGACCGATGCGATGGCAGCCGATACACGATCCGCCCCGGACGCCATCCCCTCCACCACCGTGGTATTAGCATCACTTAACTGGCGTACCGTCTCCATAATGGCGTTCACCTCTTCGACAGAGGCAGCCATCTGTTCCGATATAGCAGACACATTCTCGACCTCAGCAGCTACCGACTTCGCTGCTGCAAGGATCTGTTGAAGTGCCGTACCTGCCTCAGTGCTGCGGGCTGCGCCATCGGCCATCTCACGGCTGCTAGCAGACATCGCCGCAACAGACTCGTCTACGCCCTGACGCACTTTATAGATGAGCGAACTCACTTCACTGGTCGCTACCGTAGAGCGCTCGGCAAGCTTACGCACCTCGTCTGCCACTACTGCAAACCCACGACCGTGTTCGCCAGCCCGAGCCGCCTCTATGGCGGCATTCAACGCCAGCAGATTGGTCTGTTCTGCAATCTGATCAATCGTCTCCACAATGGCGCCTATCGCATCCCCCATCTGCCCTAGCGCGGCAATCCGTTCGGCTGCAACCCCAACGTTCTCCTTTATACGTGCCATACTTGCAATCGTCTGGTCAACAGAATCGCTCCCGGTTTGCGCAACGGAACTCGCGCGCCGGGCACCACTCGCCATCTGTTCGGAAGATTTCGCGACTTCCTCCACTGCCTTGGCTGCCTCGCGCATCGCAGAAGCTGCCTGCATAGCGGCGTCAAGCTGCTGCTTGCTGCCTGCCAGCACTTGCTTCACGCTGCTGTGAAATTGCTCCATTTCGTTCGCCGCATCGGTAGCATATTTCGCTTGCTGTTCACTTCCCACGGCCATCTGCTGACTCGTTTGGGCAGACTGGCCCGCTGCGTTCGCAACTTCCTGAATTGAACGGGCTATCTCCTCGGAGGCACGACCGCTCTGCTGCGCGGAGGACGCAAGCTGCACGCTTGTCTCCGCTACAATTTCTGAATTATCTGAAACAGACGAGATGAGACGCGAGAGCGATTTTCTTGCATCCTCATACGATCCGATTGCACTTTGTATCATGCCGAGTACCGAGTTAAATGTTGCAGCCAATGCACCGAATTCGTCCTTGCGATCCATGACAAGTACTTCAGTAGTGGGAATGACGCTCACCGTTAGATCGCCATGTTCCATCGCTTTCATACCGTTCTGCAGGTTCGCTGCACATTTGTCACGCATCATCTCCATCCGCTCGCCAACCGCCTTCAGCGGTTTCACGATCAACATGGTGGTCACCACTCCGATGGTAATTGCTGCCACAAGAGCGAAAAGGGTGATCGCGATAATCTGATTACGGGACTCTTCCTCCAGAATTCTAGCCACAGTAGCCTGTTTGTCGCTTTCATTTCCAACTTTTTTCTTGATCGCTTTAGTCAAGTCCATTATGGCGACGAGCTGAGGCTCCGCCTGCAAATGGTAGTACTTTTGCGCGTTCTTGTCTCGCCTGTTGAGCGCCAACCCGGTCACCGTCTCGCACGTCGTTTTGAACGATGCCCACTGAACATTGAGTTGATCAACGGCGCGCTTCACGGCGGCTACTGTTAGCAACTTTTTCAAATTAGAGGCGTCTTTGTCATATGCCCGTGCATCAAGCTCCATTTGCGCCTGCCTTTGGAGCATCTCAGGTTTTGAATTTGCAATGATTAGGTCCTTCTCACCAAGCTCGTAGTTAGCCATATCATCGCTGACGTCGCCCAATTTGCGCTGGATAATTGTGCGGCGGTACATCGTCTCCACGGAATGTGATAACATAGTTATTCGATATAACGACAGGGTTCCAATTGCTAGGAGAGCAATCACCGCAACGCCAAAGCCAATCCCTAGCTTTAGGCCGGTTTTAAGATCCGCAAATCGACTCATTGTTCATGCCTTTCGTGTTGTAGCTGTTCAACTTGTTGTAGCAATTCGCCGGCCCTGGGACATCGTAATCCGGGGACGCAAAGAGCAAATCCAGGTACAAAAACTTGTGAAATCCATAATCGGATGGTGGCGTCATTATAATTACAAGTTAGTATTTGAATTTTTCTTCGTAATTACTGGTTTAGTATTGTTCTATATTTATGTATATCAACGATTGTTTGTAGGACACAGTGAGGCCATAGCGGGGCACCATGGCAAAATGGGGGAAGCGGTACTGTGCCTGACAGACGAATCTCGATAGAGGTGGCAGGCTTAGTTGGTTGAAGAAGAAACTTCGCGGAGTCTTAAAGTACAGAACGCCACGGGAAATATGGCGTTCTGTGCTGGGTATGGGTACTAGTTATCCGGATGTCAACCGATGCGCAGCTAAAGAATTACCGATGTTGAAGAGAAAGCGTTTTCGCTGCCATCTCCCTAATGGACACTCGCTCGTAGCCTTTAACCTCCGTGTACATCGTATCATTTACTACCTCAGTCCATTTGTTTGGCAAATTGTTCGCACCTAAAATAGTTCCACAAATGGAGCCTACAGTCGCCCCATTGCAGTCTGTATCAAAACACGCCTGCACTGCAATACAGATTGACTTCTCATAATCACACTCGCCCCAGAGCATGCCAATCGCAACGATCATGGCGTTTGAGATAGTGTGGCACCAATCATGGGCACGCTCCTCATTCCAGAGCTCGTGTACCCGATACACAGCCGTGTCTACATCAACCTCCAGCTCATACCATTCCAGAACGTCCTCAATTGCGTCGTGAAGCCGTGATTTCACGGGGATCTGTGCCAAGCCAACCCTTATTATCTGCTCCATATCGTTCGTCACGAATGCTGCAGCATTCATGGCAGCACTCCACATCTCACCATAAATTCCATTCTTCACGTGGCTTACAGAGGCGTCTCTCCAGGCATATTCCGCTGCACGTTCGGGGTTTCCAGGATTAAGGTAACCCCATACGTCGGCTCTAATCTGCGCCCCGATCCATTCGCGGTATGGGTTGGCGGTTGTAGCAGTCGAGGGAGGCATCAACCCGTTGTTCAGATTACGGTATGCCGCTCTTTCAGCAGTATAAGTCTTCTCCATGGGGATTGCCTCCTGCCAGAAGTTTGTAACGTCCGCAGGCTGAAAATCCGAATGATACCTCGACCACAACTCCAACGCCGTCACCATGTAGTTAAGATCGTCATCCGCAGGTGCACCATCGCTCAGGTTATCGGCAAAGAACGACCAGCCGTGAAATTCATCCTTCTGCACGTGGTACTTCTCTGCAACCGCGACAGGGATGTCGGTGGACCTGATATAGTCTCGTAAGGGAAACTTGCCGATATCCTTCAACATGCCGTGCAGGCGTGAGCGGTGCCAACCCTCTACGGGTTTCCCCAAAAGGCAGCCGCATGTTCGACCCAACCAGCCACCCACAAGGCGATTGAGCATTTCATCCCCTTGCAGAGTGCAATGTGGTAGGGAACCTGTGTCACTCGTTCGGGCGGCTTTAATCTCCGTCAGGTCGTCTGGCTCAACATATTGGTACCCTGCGGCCATCGGCAGTTCCCTAACCTGGTCAAACAGGGCACACGCAGCCTTTTGGCCATTTGGCGAGCACAGGTCTGTTGGCCGGTTTGCGAGCAATGCCCGTAACGCGACGGCATCTTTGCCCTCCTGCTCAGCCTGTGTCATCTCTATCTCAAAATCGCTTTCCTGAATGTCCTGCCAGAGTTCAGCCATTGATCATCTCCACAACGCGCGTCAATCCCAAAATTGTTCCGCGTAATTATGACCTATGGTTGAACGGTTGTGCAACTGCACAAGGTGGTCTGAGACTGTTGGTTCCCTGCGGAACAAATGCGAAAGATGGTAAGACAAATCAATAGTCGAACACAATTAACGCCGTTCGGCACATCACAACCACAGGCTGCTGCTACCAATACCTTCCGCGGAGTGATCTCGTATCATGGCCAACATCGAATCGAGGTCACTCTCCTCGGCACGCTGCCCAAGTCTCACAAGTTGATCGGGTGGAATAGAGGACAAGGCAACATGAAATGTCTCGTCGAGCTCAAACTCTTCACGGTCGACGTTTAATACTCCGAGGGCGAGCAGCTTTTGGTGGGCGAAGATGGCAAGATAAGCTGCCTCTGTAAGCCTGCCACTGGCTTGAAGCGCGGATGCATATTGTCGGATAGCCCGCAGAGAGGTGACAACACTACCCAGGTGACTGCATAGTGCAATACTCTCACGTGCAACGGTAACCGCTTCGTGCGGTCGATCGCAACTAACCAGAGCGCCAGCCGTATCCAAAAGCACTGTAACCTCGGAATGGGTGTCTCCCAGCGCACGAAATATGCTGGCGCTGTTCTGCATGCGACTTAGGCCCTCGTTCACGTCGCCCGTTTTAATGAGAAGGCTGCCCATGGAGTGGAGGCAGTGGGCGGTGCCTCGTTCATGATGCGTGGCCTGAAACCAATCAAAGCTCAGATTGTACTGCGTGAATGCGCATGTATAGTCGCCAAGCGTCTCAAGGATGGTTCCAAGTGTGTTACGTGTGTACGCCGGCACTATTCCGAGTTCCACTTGTAGATCAATTCCCTGCTCAGTCAAACGGCGTGCCTCTGCATAATCTCCGGTTTCGAATGCACAATAGCCCAGGCAGCAGATGCACTTCGCAATTCCTTCCTTATCACCCAATTCCTGGTAAATTCCGAGACACCGAGCGTATAAGTTACGGGCCTCATCATAATCGCTCTGATCTGCAGCAACTAAACCCATGCTGTATAGGGAGGCGGCTTCATCAACGGCACACGCCTGCTGTACGGCTGTATTGCATGCCTCAATGGCAAACTGTTTTGCGCGCTGATAGTCACTTTGGCTCCAACAGAGCGTACTGTTGGCCACCATGAGCCTGCTCAAAAGATGTTGCAACCCCATGCCATGAGCTGATTCAAGCAACCGATCACAATAGTCTCGTCCCTCCCCCACCAGATACCGGCTCTGCCAATACGGTACTAGGGCGACTGCAATCGCTATCCCAGCAGCGACCTCCTCATTCGAGCCGCTATTTAGAGACCGATCCAGGACTGCACGTATGTTATCATAATCGCTATCAAGCAAGAGCCAGGCGTTTGCATCATGCGCTCGCGCTGCAATGCCCTGCGCCTCCTGCGTTTGCCTCAAATACCATTGCGTATGACTCGCTCGCAAACGTTGCAACTCTTCGGTGTTGCATGTCTCCAACATCCTCTCGCTAGCATACTGCCTGATGGTTTCAAGCAACTGATAGCGGCCAGCAACTTCGGTACAAACTACAAGGCTTTTTTCGGTAAGCGAAAGCACCAGATCCAGCACGTCGGTTACAGGTATGTCCACCAGGCTACAAATGTCTTCCGCCGCAGCGATGTGCCAGCTACCGGCAAACACGCTAAGGCGAAGGAGTATCGCACGCTCCTGTTCCGTCAGAAGATTGAAACTCCAGTCAACGAGCGCACGGAGCGTTTGATGGTGCGGCAATGCAGTTTTACTACCACCTGTCAGCAAGCGGAATCTATCGCCAAGCCGGCCAGCAATCTGATCGGGTCCCATCGCGCGCATCCGCGCTGCCGCCAGTTCAATTGCCAGCGGAATCCCATCCAGCCTGTTGCAGATCTCCATTACACTGCCGTAATTATCCGCAGTGATAGTAAACCCTGGCCGAACCGCCTGTGCCCTTTCCTGGAAAAGCACCATAGCTTCGCACTGCTGATCTGCCGGGTTGAAGTTGCTCGTTCTGCCTGGCAGCTTAAGACCCGAAATTCGAAGTACGTGTTCACCCGATATCTGCAGCGGCTCTCGGCTGGTACACAGTATCTTCAGGCTCGGACAAGACACGAGAAGGCGGTCGGCCAGCTCAGCACACGCGTCGATAAGGTGCTCGCAATTATCCCAAACCATGAGCATGTTCCGACTGCCAATGCTACTGGCGAGAGACGGTACGGTGCCCCTATCCCCAGGTGACTTCAGACCGATTGAGGTCATCACTGACTGAACAAGTAGGCCAGATTCTGAAACCGAGGCAAATTCTGAGAGCCAAACACCATGCGGAAACCAGCTGGCAACTTCAACTGCCACGTGAAGAGCCAGTCTAGTCTTCCCGGTGCCTCCGGTACCAACCAATGTTACCAGTCGTGCACGCTGCAGTAGATCGCGTGCCTTTGCCGCCTCGGAACTTCGGCCAACAAAAGAGGTTGACAGTCTAGGTAAATTGGTTCGATCCTCAGCAGAGCTAATCGTCTGGATCGGGAAGTCATTCGGCAGACCAGGTGCCCAAAGCTGCCACACTTCCTCAGCTCTAAGATCCTTAAGGCTAACATACCCTAAGCTAGAGAGGCAGTAATCAGGGGGCAGTTGGTCCGCGATGAGCGTTGCGGCAGCGCTGGTAACCAGAATTTGGCCGCCCATAGCGGCACCTCTAAGCCTGGCACACCTGTTCACGGTAGGGCCAAAATAGTCTCCATCCCGGTACTGCGCTTCGCCGCAGTGTACCGCCATGCGCACTTCGAAACGAAATTCACTCGGCCACTCCTGGCTTGCCAATCGCCTCTGCAGATCCACAGCACATTCGGCTGCAGCAACAGCACTTGTGAAGACGAGAAACAGTCCATCGTTCTCCCCGTGTGATTTGAGCACGCGGCCACCATAGGTGACGGTGACCTGAACCGCCAACGACTCGTAGCATTTTACTGCATGCACCATGTGCTGAAACTGGTGCTCCCACAATACCGCGCTGTTAGGCACGTCGGCCATTACCACGGTTATTAGCTCAGGCATTACAATCCTTTAAGCCGGCCGTCAAGGCAGGAATCAGTAAACCTTGCGGAGCTATGATGTAGACCAGCCGTTTGCTTCGTTGCCAGGCCTGGTCGAAGGTTGCGAGTGAAACAGCAACCCTGCCTTTGGCGGGATCGGTTGGGTCAAAATAGGGATCATTCAGCATGACAGTGCCATCCTCGTTCACGCCGGTTACCACCATCAGATGTCCCGGGTCAATGCTCCGCGTTACACCGGTGAGTGTGTCGTAGGAAACCGATACTACCGGTGGAATTTGCAGCGCGAGAAGCCTCTGCAGTGCACAGGTGCATTGAACCCGAACCGCTGCCGCAGCCATATTCGGCATATTTCCGATATACGCCATGTTAAACGCCCAGTTGCCGGTGCCATTCCACAGGGCATCGCAAACATGTTCAGCAATGGTAGGTGTTGGAACACCTAAAGCGGGCATGTCTAGCTTGGTGGCCCAGTAATCGAGAACCATGCCGCAGGAAGTAGGGCTGCACCAGCCTCTACCGTCGGCATACTCAAGTTGTGAACGAAGGGGCACCTGTAACTTGACATTGCCACCAGTCAACACGCACGGGTGTTTGCGCGTATCCGTACTATTGCAATATACGGATAACCCCGCCTGCTTTAGCACCGGGTGATGGGCCGGCAGCTGGGATTTTGCAACTATTTTCAGGGTAAGTTTAGTAAATTCCTGTGTCACCACGGCAATATCAGTTTCAACGTGACCCCAATTTCCATTATCGCACTCTGACGACGAACTACAACCATTTACGGCGTCTCGTGTCGATAGCCACCGACCCAGGTCAAACCAGGGTGAGTTTCCTGATGGCCCAGATGCCTGGATTGCCACGTCGGCTGCCAATGACGCCTCTGTTCCGAAATTGAAGGAGGGAATGACTTCGGCTGCAGTACAACCGCTTGCATGTACAAACTCCAGGATGTACTCCACAATGCTGGTATTGCGAGCAGACAAGCGATCTGCGGTGTACAAATGGAACGTTGCTCTTTCCGCATGAAAAGCAGAATACATCCTAAAATTGCTCCTTGTCTTGCGCATTTTTGCGGCTGTTGAAGAAACTTCAATCAATATGTCCTTGACAATTTCCGGTCTCAGTTGCATAATACCTTGCGGGTTGTTGTACTTCAACCTGCCACGGGGTGTAGCTCAGTTGGTAGAGTGCTTGGTTTGGGACCAAGATGTCGCAGGTTCGAGTCCTGTCACCCCGATCGTGACCCCCTATTTCCTCATGAAAGGATATTGCCGATCATCTAATTGCGCAAATGCCGGCCTACGGGCTCGATGCACTTTGCACCATGATTGCACTATTGCCTAACCGTGTAGCATTGGAGGCAGGTACACGATGAACTATCCTGTTCCAGATGATGAGAACGAGCGCGTAAGGGAACTGCGGGACCTAGGTATTTTAGATACCCTCCCTGAAGATGGCTATGATCAGATTGTTGAACTGGTCGCGCTACTCTGTCAGGCACCTATGTCGCTCGTCAGCTTTGTAGACCGTGATCGCCAGTGGTTTAAGGCAGCTTACGGTCTCAGCATATCGGAAACCTCTCGCGAAATTTCGTTCTGTGCACACTCTATTCTTCATGAGGGCATCTTTGAAGTGCCCAACACTCAGCAAGACAGCCGGTTTATCGATAATCCTCTGGTAACCGGTGACCCCGGAATCAGGTTCTATGCTGC
>JAJYCW010000132.1 GCA_021777995.1 bacterium | reverse complement strand
CAAGGTTATGTTTGTTATCCCACTGCACTAGATCGTGGTTAGCCCGCGTCTGCGTCTGATCTCGCCTTATCGCGCTCAGCCATGCTCCGTATCCCTCGAGAGTCTCCCGTAACGGCAAAACCTTACGTATTCGGCAGCACTCGTCGGGCTGTGTTCCATAGATGGGACCTCCAAAGCGAGCTTCCATCTCGTCTCTGGTCTCTTTAGCGCGAACTAGTTCAATCTTGAAGCCATATCTCGCCTGTATCTTCTCGCGAAGCTCTAAGGTCTCCTTAAACTGGTAACCGGTATCGAGATTAAATATATGTACCTTTCTGGCAGCGCTTCCCAAGGTGGAGAGCATGTCCATGAGTACGCAACCCTCAACACCAAATGCCGTTGCCATAGTAAGGCAGGAACCGTACGTTTCCACTGCCCAGCGTAATATCTCGATTGGCTGAGCGTTATCAAAGCGGCTGCTAATTCTGGGTAGCTCGCTTCTATCTGGTAAATTGGCTTGCGTCATTTGTAGATACCTCAAATAAACCTGACTAAATTGGTATGTTGACTAACTTGATAAGATTATAGTACAATAGCTTCACTCCTGTCAAGTGCAGGGTATAACAGAGTGAGCCGATAGGGTGCGCATTCTTAAAATATAACGGGGGCAACAATTTATGGCATCGCACGAGGGATTTGTTCTGTGGTTCACCGGCCTGTCTGGTGCGGGTAAATCCACGCTGGCTAACCGGCTGGTTGAGGAGTTTAACGGCCGAGGTTATAGGGTAGAGCTACTAGATGGAGATGAGGTACGGACCAACCTCTCCAAAGGGCTTGGGTTTAGCAAGGAAGATCGCGATACCAATATCCGACGCATCGGCTGGGTAGCCCGCGTGCTCGCCCGTAACGGAGTGATCGCTATCACCGCCGCTATATCTCCTTACGCTGAAATTCGAGACGAAATCCGTAAGCAGGTAGAGGAAGAGGGCAGGGCTAAGTTCATCGAGGCTTACGCCTACGCACCGCTTGAGGCATTGGTGGAGCGTGACGTCAAGGGGCTTTACAAGAAGGCACTTGCTGGCGAAATCGCGAACTTTACAGGCGTTTCGGATCCATACGAGGCTCCCGAACATCCGGAGTTTGTCGCCTGCACCGCTGAAGAGAGCGTGGAAACGTCCGCCCAAAGGCTTCTAGCATTTCTTTCCGAGCAGGGCCTCATCAACGCTTAATCACTGGCTGCACTCTCGGCCAGTACATAATGACCGCAACGCCGATCAGGCAGATTATCGCTCCAACCTGATCGGCTTTGTCGGGCACCTGCCCGTCAAATTTCCATCCCCACAACAACGACATCACGATGAATACGCCTCCATAGGCTGCGTAAACCCTGCCAAATGAGTTCACTGGCTGAAGAGTTGGGAGTATGCCGTACAATATTAGCACGAGGCTTCCCAAGAACGCGGTTATAAGTGGTTTACCGTTTCTGGCATATTGCCACACCAGGTAACCTCCGCCAATTTCGCAAAGGCCGGCTAATACAAACAGAGTTACAGAACGGAGGATTACCATACCTACGAGTATACCAGACGGCAGATCTGTTGATCTGCACGCACACACAACGGCTAGTGACGGGGATCAAACACCCACACAGCTAGTTAAGTTGGCCCGGGAAATTGGTCTTACCGCGATAGCCGTAACTGATCACGATACGTTGGGCGGGTTGCACGAGGCGATGGAGGCCGGGCGCAGCCTCGGCGTAGAAGTGGTTCCCGGCATTGAGATTAGCTGCGTAATCGAGAGAGGTCAGTGTCATATGTTGGGGCTCTTTATAGATCCCGACTGCCCTAAGCTCAATCAGAAACTACAGGAGCTTCAAGACGCGCGCCGTGCACGAAATGATGCCTTGGTGAAGAGACTAAACGACCTGGGTATTCCATTCAAGCTAGAAGATGCCATCGCGTTTGCAGGGCGCGATCTCGTTGCGCGACCACATTTTGCGCGTGCACTAGTCGCTCAGGGTGTTGTTACAACTCTGCAGGAGGCATTCGACCGTTATCTCGCAGAGGGGGCAGCGGCATCGGTACCTAAGGAGAAGCTGTCTCCCGCGCAGGGGATTGAGATGATTAAAGAGGCAGGTGGCGTGGCAATATTGGCCCACCCCAATAATTTGAAGCTGCCGGTTGACGAAACCCTGCAGGCCCTTTTACGTATGAGAGATGTAGGCCTTGATGGGTACGAGGCGCGGTACAATACTCATACCGCGGAAGAGACCAGTCAATATCTTCAGTTTGCTAAATCTCATGGGTTTATTACCGCTGGTGGCAGCGACTTTCACGGACCAACGGTAAAACCATCTATAAAGCTTGGCGAAGTGGAGTGCGGTCATCCAGCACCTATAGAGATGCTAACGGATCTTAAGGCCTTTATGAGGACGAAAAATGAATTACTCTAGTTCGAATGTGATGCAGAATGCCGCGGCTTTTGCGCCAGTTTATGAGAGGCAGGCGTTCATTCGCCGCGTGTACGGGATATTCTTTAGCTCATTACTGGTAACAGTTTTAGTGGGCACAGTAGCCGCAGGAATGACTCAGGTGCTATTGCCCCTGATGATGCCTATCCTACTACTCAACCTGATACTTGGCGTGATAGTGGCGTTCACGCGACGAACCACAGGCGCGAATGTTTTCCTGCTCTATCTGTTCGCTGCTGCCCAGGGCCTTATGTTTGGTCCGCTGCTCATGCTGTCCAACGCGGCTGCGCCTGGCGTTCCGGCGCTTGCTGCGGTGCTCACGCTCACCACGTTTGGTGCGTTATCGATGTATGCTGTCGTGAGCGGTAAGGATTTCTCGTACCTCGGTGGCTTCCTGTTTATGGCGTTAATTGGCCTGGTAGTAGGTGGAATTGTGCTCATGTTTCTGCATGTGCCCATGCTCAGCCTGCTATATTCGCTTGGCGGTGTGCTCATCTTTTCCGGATTTGTGCTTTACGATACGTCCAACATTTTGAACAGGCACACGATTAATGAGCCTATCACTGCAGCTATCGCGCTCTATCTCGACTTTATAAATCTGTTTCTGTTCATTTTGCGACTTCTGATGGATTTGAACCGAAGGAACTAACCGCTCAAACACTTCCGGGTGACGGCTTCATGCGTCACCCGGTTTCAAGTTTTACTCGACAATATCTGAGGACAACGGTATGCGCCGCACGGTTGCATTTACGCTTATCGAGCTGCTCGTTGTTATCGCGATTATAGCCATACTGGCGGGTTTGCTGTTCCCCGCCTTCCTTGCCGCACGAGGCAAGGCACGTCAGGTAGTGTGTGCTTCCAATCTGCACCAGATTGGGCTTTCAATAAATATGTACAGCCAGGACTACGATGGCTTCTATCCCTGGGCCGTGGATCCTGCTGACAAGTACACTCCGCAGATATGGAGTCAGTTTCCACAGTTCGAGGCCCAGATCAAGTATATCCCTCTCATTCAAATCCCCTTGCAGCCATATTTAAAGAGCAAACAGGTGTTTCACTGCCCTGCGGATACTGGCTTTAATATCGAAGATTTCACAGGCTTGCCGATCGACCCTACCGGTAGCCCTGCCAATGCGGAGCCCAGTAGTTTTGCAAAGTTTGGCACCAGCTACTACTACCGAACCGAAATAACATTCAGGCACGCCGGAGATGCCTCCTTTCAGACTCCGGCTCAGTTGAATGTCCTGTTTGACGGTGCGGGCAAATGGCACGGTTCTATATTCCCTCGTACCCTTATGTATAACACGCTGTTTGGTGATGGGCACGTGAAAATACTCACTTTTGACCAGTTGCAGACCCTCTGGAACCTGCCACTTTAGGCTGGCAATGAGGGTTACCGTGGTCTCGTACAACTCGTTCACATCGATACCTGCGGCGGCGGCACCTCGCATTTACGACGGCATCATGGTGAGCGAGAAGTGCCAGGCGTTCCCGTGCAATTCGCGCGCCCACAGGTTCTGGCGCCGTATACCCTCGGCGTCCCTGTTCCTGAAAGTACGCTGCTCTTGCCATGTAGGAGGCATCACAATCTAGCTGCCTCATCCGGAAGACCGCAGCTTCAATGTGCTGCCATACAGTTGCGCTTCGCAAGTTGAGGCGCCGGGCAATGGCGTGCTGACTCTCCCCGCTGGCCCATGCAATGACGCATTCGCGCTGCCGACCGGTGAATTTGGCGCCACGAAGTAGCCGCACCAGTTCACGACTTTCTAAAAGGTCAAGCTCCTGCTTCGCCGCAGTAGTATCTGGCACACTCAGCTGCAGATAGTCATCGGGCAGCGGAACACTATCTGGCGGTGCCTCGCGCGACCGGCGTCGTGAGGAGCTTCGGCGTTGTTCTCGCGCGGAATATGTGACAAACTTACGCAGCCAGGCGAAAACCTCGCTGTCGGTCGAGCTCCAGTTAAGCCGGTCATGTACTGCCCATGCGCTGATCAATGCCTGTTGAACGATGTCGTCTACTTCCTGGCTGTCAGTCATTCTGCAGGCCCACGCACGCAAACGCGGGCGCAGCCGTTTGCAAAGATCGTCGAACCTCCTCCTCTTAAGTTCTAAAGTTGTGGCGACCACTTCGGCTTCCATAGTTTCCTCCAAGTAAACCGGATGCTGCAAGCATGGCTACAAATAGAATGCAGCACGAAACTAGTAGATATTTGTCTATTATACCAGAAGTGATAGAGCTAAGTTCCATGGGTGGTTTCAGCCGTAAGTTGCACGTAATCAACGCAATCTGGGGTATGAATTGACAAGTAGAATAGAGTAGAGGTTAGCGGCTTTTCGTTGCTTTGTGGTCGGTAAACCAAGGGGTGTGATTACCACCTTAGAAGTTGCTAGGTGTGGATGAAAGGTACTATTCATGGCGCATAACATTACGAAGGCAGATGTAAAGGCGTTTGTTGAAGCAGCCCACGGGCGAGTGGAGATCGTGAAACAGATGCTAGCTGAGCAGCCGCAGCTTCTAACAATGCCGAATGGTAATGAAACTGCTATGGGCGCAGCGTGCCAGATGAAGCACCGGGAGCTGGTGCAGCTCTTTTTGGACGCCGGTGTACCTCTTGATATCTATTCCGCTTGTGTTTTGGGGCTTAGCGAAAAAGTAGCAGAGTTTATCGCAACAGATCCTTCACTCGTAAATTCAAAAAACGCGGCGTCGCATGGCAAGCGACCACTCTATTTTGCCTCGGAACATCCAGCAATCACGGCGATGCTCATTGAACATGGTGCAAAATAAGGTGCCAGTGGCCCGCCCTGTTTGTAGGAAAATTTGTGCCGTCTGATGAGTGCCACGCAGTTGTTGCTTGAATACCACATCTCCACCGGTACTTTGCACCCGGTATTGCACCGGTTCCTGGTAACCTTCCTTACCAGATATCTACTGGCAAGTTCCACGTGCTGCCATAACCTGCCCACCCTATGGCAGATGTAGCAGGTTGGTGATTAGCCCCAGTGCAGCACCGGCCAGTATCAACCACGCTGCATTTACCCGCCAGCGCAAGAGGACAATGAGCGCAAGAACAGCACAGACTGCCGTGTATGCGGTTACAATCGTTGCTTGTGCCAGCTGAAGGGTTACAAGTGCCATGAGCGCAACTGAGGCAGCGTTGACTGCATCCAGGAATGAGCGAAATGTGGGCAGATTTCGCACCAGGGGTAGCAGTGGGCCGCCAATGGCCACGAAAAGGAAGGCAGGCAGAAAGATGCCAACGGTTGCTGCCGCTGCGCCCATTGGTCCACAAGCTACCATTCCTAAAAACGTCGCAGCAGTGAATACCGGGCCAGGAGTTAGTTGTCCTACTGCAACAGCATCAATGATGTTCTGTGGAGACATCCAAAGGTGGTGCGTTACAAATTCATGCTTAAGGAACACTAACAGGACGTATCCGCTTCCATAAACTACTGCCCCAATTTTCAGGAACACCAGGAAAATGAGTGGAACCGAGGGTGCTGTTGAAGTATGCGGCTCATAGTGGGAAACGATTAACGGTGTTGCTAGCAGGAGGGCGATGGTGACAACCAGCGCAAGTAGCGGGCCGGTTTTGCGGCTCGCGCTATTGCGCATCCATGTGGCCAGGCTGTACGCGGTGCCCAGTGTGAAAATTACAACGACTGGTGACACGCCGACGAGTGCTAGCACAAACGCTGCAACACCTACGATGATGAGCGATGTCGACTTCAGAGCCGTTCTTCCAAGGTTACCGAGCGCTTGAACCACAATCGCAATGATGACCGGTTCTATGCTACAGAAGAGGTACTCGCAAAGTGCCTTACGTTGAAAGTATAGGTAGGGTAACGCTAGCGCTGCTACCAACACAGCCGCAGGCAGTATGAAGCACGTGCCAGCGAGGAGTAGGCCAAGCAGACCCGCCCTACGGTACCCAAGGAACATAGCAACCTCTGTGGAGGAGGGGCCAGGTATCACACTTGCAGCGCCAATTAGATCTAGAAACTCGGATTCCGTAAGCCATTTATCGCGTTCTACAAACTGCTGCCGCATCATGGCGATGTGTGCAGCTGGTCCGCCAAATGCCGTGCAGCCCAGCTTCAGGAAGGTTGCACTTAGCCTGACGAGCGACGGAATTCCTACCGCCTCTATACGGGTTGTATTACCATCCACTATGGTGCTCCAGGTCCCCAGGTTCGGTACAATGCGAGGTAGAAAACTGAATTGCCCTCGCCTGCAAGTGAGTGCCCTGCCGAAAACAGCAAACTGAAATCTGGTGTGAAATTATAGTAACCGCCAATGTTCCACAGGTATGAGGCGCGTGAACCTGGCACCGCGTTGGCCCCTGTGGTTCCGGCGTCGGTTTGTGCGCCTTGCATAAACAACTCTGCGCCAAGTGTAAGACGTGGCGAAAACGCGCGCTGAATTAGCAGGCCGCCGTAAAAGAAATTAAGTTGGCCAGGCGCAGGGTTTATGGCATATCCTGCACCGCAATCCACGGTCCAGTTGTGCCAGCTTTTCTGTATCCACACAGGCACCTTTAGCCAGGCTCGCCCATTGCCCAGCCCGCGCGATGCATCTCCGGTGGGCAATTCAAGCAGCGGGAATATGCCAACCTCTGGCGAGGAAGGTGTCTCCTTAAGCAGCCGGTACTTAACGCCTGCCTCCACGTCACCCAATCCCTGGTGGCTTCGGCCATTAAGGGTAACTACGCTATCTGGAATGATGAGGTGTAGCTGAAGGTTAGGCGCTGCTCCGTTGTTTAACTCAATGGCGGGACCTGCTAAGTTATTGGATGTTTGTGTGGCGACACCGGTATAGAAGGTGTACAACTCCCAGTGATGAAGAGGAACCGGGTCGGGATCGTCGGTCATGAAGGGCGGTCCTGCCCAGGAGCTAATCGCCCCGAATGACAGTAGAGTTAACATAAGCGAAACAGTAAACAGCCTGATAAATCTCCTCATTGTGCCTCTTCGTTTCCGTACTGGGTTGGGGAAGAATCTGACGAGGGAGTAACCTCGTGTACCAGTTCCTGAACCTGTTTCTGCAATGCCGTTAGCACTTCCGCTCCGCGTGGAGTGAGGATGTAATACTTCCGCCGCTTACTATTCACAACGCGATACTCACTTGAAAGACATCCAACCGCCTCCATGGAGTGCAGGATGGGGTAAAGAGTGCCAGCGCTCATTGAGTAGCCGTGGCGTTGAAGTTCCGACATCATCTCGGCACCATAAATTGGTTCTACACTGGCATGGTAGAGCAGGTGCACGCGTACAAAGCCCATAAAAATATTTCGTAAAAAGTCTTCCACGAGAATGAGACCACAGTTCCAGATAATATCGCGATTCGATATCGAGTTTCGATATTTTAGCATATCCGTCTATTTAACCTGTCCACACCACTATTTTCAATTTTGCGACCGGCGCGACCAGGTTGCCACGTAGCGATGTAGAAGCTTGCCCGGTAAAATCTTCAAGGTAAACGGTCCGCTGTCTTGACAGCTTGTGGGCAAACGGTTATAGTAACCGCATCCTGTATTAAGAGGAATGCCTGAATGTTTAATCCACTGCAAGACGGCGATGGCACCGGTCTTATCACTCACGACTCATGGCTGCAGCCATTTTCAGAGCAACTTCGCCGGCGATTCAGGCATACGCACGACCGGTTATTCGAGCTAGCTCCGGATGGCGATCTAACGGGGGAAATTAGCCAGGGACACCGATATTTTGGACTTAACCGCGGCGAGGAAGCGGGCCAGGCTGGTGTTTGGTATCGGGAGTGGGCACCTGCAGCGTACAATCTTTCTCTCATCGGTGACTTTAATGAATGGAACCGCGGTTGCTCCCCGATGCTCCGTGACCAGTATGGTGTTTGGTCACTCTTCTTGCCAGATTCTACATACGGTGACCTGCTAACCCATGGGTCCCGTTTGAAGGTTCACGTAGAGAGCGCGGCGGGTGGGCAGGATCGGATACCGGCGTACATCCGTCGAGTCGTGCAGGAGGGAGAAGGCGGCCAGTTTACGGCGCAGTATTGGCACCCTGCCGAAGCATACAGGTGGCAGCATGAGCGGCCTGCAATTCGGGGGGGGCTGCGCATTTACGAGGCACATACGGGAATGGCCCAGGAGCAGGGCAAGGTAGGAACCTATACAGAGTTTAGGGACAATATCTTACCGCGTATCGCAAAGGACGGTTACAATGCTGTACAGCTAATGGCCGTGATGGAACATCCCTACTATGGCTCGTTTGGCTACCATGTCTCTAGTTTCTTTGCGCCGTCTTCA
The DNA here is from genome assembly GCA_021777995.1 of bacterium. Lineage (GTDB taxonomy): Bacteria > Armatimonadota > Chthonomonadetes > Chthonomonadales > Chthonomonadaceae > JAJZFK01. The sequence continues at coordinate 2,360 of JAJYCW010000132.1, read as the reverse complement.
CGTTTTGGAACACCGGAGGAGCTTAAGGAACTCGTGGACGCAGCGCACGGAATGGGACTCGTGGTGATCATGGATATCATCCATTCGCACGCTGTGAAGAACATGCTTGAAGGTCTCAATCATTTCGATGGAACAGACCATCAGTACTTTCATGCAGGTGGACGGGGTGAGCACCCTTCGTGGGACTCGTTGCTATTTGACTATAGCAAATATGAGGTGCTGCGATTTTTGCTCTCTAATATTCGTTACTGGCAGGAAGAGTTTAAATTTGACGGCTTTCGATTTGACGGCGTTACAAGCATGATCTACCTTGATCACGGTATTCGTACGTTCTCAAGCTATGATGACTATTTTGGTGATAACGTAGACGGAGATGCCGTTACGTACCTTACTTTGGCAAATGTGCTGGTACACCAGTTAGATGCTCGGGCTATTACTGTGGCCGAGGATGTATCCGGCATGCCGGGCATGGCGGCTCCCGTCAATCTGGGTGGCATAGGCTTCGATTACAGGCTTGCAATGGGCGTTCCGGACTACTGGATCAAGTTGCTAAAGGAGAAGCGGGACGAGGATTGGAACCTGAGTGAGCTGTACCACACATTGCTGAACAGGAGGCACAGTGAAAAGCATATTGGGTACGCCGAGTCGCATGATCAGGCGCTGGTGGGTGACAAGACCCTGGCATTCTGGCTAATGGACCAGGAGATGTACTGGCACATGGGTGTTGACTCAAACAGCCTGGTAATTGATCGTGGTATTGCACTGCACAAGATGATTCGGCTGATTACCTTCGCGTTGGCAGGTGAGGGCTATCTTAATTTCATGGGTAATGAGTTTGGGCATCCTGAGTGGGTGGATTTCCCCCGGGAGGGCAACCATTTTTCATATCAACACGCACGCAGGCAGTGGTCGCTTGCCGATGACCCGTGGCTGCGATATCGCAACCTTAATGCGTTTGATACCGCGATGCTTCAACTGGACATGGATTTCAATCTACTGGAGGATAAGCTTATAGAGCAGCTTGCCCTGCATGAGCACGCAAGGGAGCTGGTATTTCGGCGCGGGCCATTGGTGTTTGCTTTCAATTTCCATCCGCATGATAGTCGGGTGGATTTCCGAATACCCGTGCCAGATCGGGCAGATTACCGTGTAGCGCTGGATACAGACGCTGCTGCTTTTGGTGGCTTCGGAAGGGCAAATAGTGCTCAGGTCTACCCTGTTCAGGAGCACCCGGTTTATGGCCGTCAGTTCAGCATTCAGCTGTATCTACCCTCTAGAAGTGCCCAGGTGTTGGTTCCATTTGAACCGCGAGGTTAGCTGGCAACAATGGAGTGCGACCCCAGAGTAAGCCAAAGCTCGTCTGGGGCTCGCGCAGACTTTAGAAGTGGTACTGGCCGATGTTACTCTTTGAAAACACCAGCAATGGTCCGTTGCTTATCACGTTATTGGTACCGAACGTCCTTTTACCCTCGGTACCAGCGGTGAAGCTTACTCCTGGCGCAGGGTGAATAGTGCCCTTTGCCAACCCCTCGGCAAGGTATCCGGCCGTGTAGCCCATCTGAGCCGGATCCCATAACGCGAATTTCTGAACGGTTCCATCCTCTACAAATCTCCGCATCTGGTTGGGAGTACCCAACCCGGTTACCTGCACTTTGCCGGCGGCTCCTGCGGTTTCCACCGCTTGTGCGGCTGCCGCTATGCCAACCGTGGTTGGTGACAATATTCCCTTGATCTGGGGGTACTTGGTCATGAGGCTTTGTGCTTCTAGCAGGCTCTTTTGAGGATCGTCGTTGCCATATGCAATGTCAAGTAGGTGCATACCTGCATATTTCGGCAGCTTAAGAGCTTCCTTCATGCCCGCAATCCAGGCGTTCTGGTTTGGTGCATCCGTGGTGGCACTCAGTATGGCAAAACCTCCTTTGTATCCGATGAGGCTGCCCATCAATTCGATCTGGCTGGCGCCAAGTTTGCTAAAATCGGTTGGCAGCACGCAAGCCGATCTCAAATCTTCGCTGCCAGTGAGGTCTGCGTCTATCGTGATGACCCGAACTCCGTGTTGTTCAGCCGCTTTTATGGCGGGGTCGAGCGCGTCAGGGCTATTCGGTGAGATGGCGATAACATTCACGCCATCCTGTACCTGTTGTTGGATGATCGGAATCTGGTCCGTGGCATCGGCTGCTGCCGGCGCCTGCTCTGTATATTTGTAATGAAGTGCCGCACTTGCCTGCTGAAAGCCACGGTTTACGGCATCAAAATAGGGGTTGCCCGTGTTCTTTGGAATGAAGCAGACGCGCACGGTTCCGGTTACTGGAGCTTGACTTACTGCAGATTGATTTTTTGGTTTGCAACCAAAAACCGTG
>JAJYCW010000131.1 GCA_021777995.1 bacterium | reverse complement strand
TAACGATGGCGGCCAGGCAATGAGCGGGATGGGGATAGGTATCGGGGATTATGACCACTCTGGCCAGGAGAGCCTATTTGTGGGGAATTTCTCTATGCAGCCCAACACACTCTTTAAAAACCTTGGGAATGGCCAGTTTCTAGACGTTAGCAACCAAGCGAACGTCGCGATACCGCACATGCACTATGTTACCTTTGGCGCAGACTTTATAGACTATGACGCTGACGGCTGGCTCGATATCATCACTGCAAATGGGCACGTAACTATGTACATTGCCGAAACTTCGCCGGGCATCACCTATCAGGAACCCAGGCAGTTATTCCACAACAATGGTGATGGTACATTTAGGGTAGTCAGCGATCGGTTAGGAGCACTTTCCGTACCAATGGTATCGCGGGGACTTGCCGTGGGCGACTACGACAATGATGGGCGGCTCGATTTCGTTGTGGTAAACCAGAACGGCCCTATTCACCTCTACCACAATGAGGTCAAATCTGGAAACAACGCAGTAATCTTCAAAACAGTTGGCACGAAAAGCAACAGGAACGGCTTTCACGCCAAATTAACCGCAAATGCTGGATCTCAGCGCCTATTCAGTACAGTACACAGCAGTTCTAGTTATCTTTCTGCTTCTGACTCGCGCGTCTACTTTGGTCTCGGCAGGGCGAGTCATGTCGATACGCTTGCAATCGAGTGGCCCTCCGGAATTAAAGAGACATTGCACAATATCTCTGCAGGGTTCATCTACACACTTACCGAAGGGCGCGGCATTACAGAGCAGAAGGCGTTCGGCTCCTCGGGGCTGAACGCCTAAACAGTTTGCTAATAGGCAGAAGGCGTCCTTATACTGTGTTCGACTGCCTCACCTCAGGGTACTGAGTAAAGAACCTCTGCAACGCGGGCCAAACATCGTCCTTACTTGTAATCTTCACCAGTGTTACGCGCGGTTCGTTGGCAAATGCCTCCTCATACGCTTGGCCAAGCGGGGCGAATGCCTCCGCTTTCGTCCAGACGTCGTTGGCAATTTCTCCATACCCAATCTGATTACAGTACTCAACCATTTTGGCTACGAGGTCAACACACTCCTGATCGCCCCAGTTATATCCATCTGAAAACAGGAACGGATAAATATTCCACTCTCGTGGATTATATCGGCGGTCTATGATATCCATGGCAAGTTTGTAGGCCTCACTCATCTTGGTACCACCGCTGTCACCCAAAGAGAAGAAGGTGTGTTCATCTACTTCCTTGGCCTCTGTATGGCACGTAATGAACACAATCTCTGCACTGGTGTACTTCTTCTTCAGGAACCTTAACATCCAAAAATAAAATGAACGGCAAACGTAAGCCTCAAACTCGCCCATTGACCCCGACACGTCTCGCATTGCGATGATGACAGCATTTCGTTGGGGTTCTGTTACAACCTCCCACGTTTTATAACGCATGTCCTCGTTGCGCACATTCCAACCTGGTGTGCCTTGTCGAGCGTTGCGTCGATATGCCTCTAAAAGGGTCCGCTTACGGTCTAGATTGCCCGCTAGGCCCCGTTTGCTTATCGTGTTGAACTCGGCGCTTTCCGCAAGGATCTGTTTAACTCCTCGCTCCTCCAGGTTTGGGAGGTGAAGGTCTTCAAAAACGAGGTTGGTAAGTTCCTCCAGGGTGAGCTCAGCGTCATAGAAGTCCACGCCTGGCTCCTGGCCGGCTTCCTTGCCGGTGCCAGGAGTCGGTTCGCCGGCTTTGCCAAGAACGTCACCGGGTCGGCTGCCCCCTGCGCCCTGGCCGACCCGTTCGCGTTCACCGTTGTCGAAGCGGATCCTTGGTAATTCAAGACCGCGGATGGGTACTTTGACAATCTTGCCGTTTTCCGCTGTTATGATATCCTGTTGGCTTATGATGCCACCCAGGTTCTTTTTGATGATCTCTTTCACCTTCTCGTTATGCCGTTGGCGATCACGTTCGGCGCGGCGATGGAGGTCCCAGCTATCTGCGTTAAGCGAATTTGACATCGGATGCTTCCTTGCTAACGATTGAGCAGCGTACCAACGTATCGCAACAGCTCGTTGGCAGATTGCGGAGTGTAGCCTTGTTCCCGGCACATACGGTCAACAACCTCGTTTACCTTTTTGAGTTGCTCGGCATCCGGGGTTTTTGAACTGGTTGTGATTTTTACGACGTCCTTGAGGTCCGTGAACAGCTTCTTCTCTATGGCTTCCTTCAGTCGCTCGTCTGAGGTAACTGTGAATGACTGCCCCCTACGCATTAATGAGGCAACCGACCGCATTATGCCTTCCCGAAATTCACGCTTCTGGTTCTCGGTTATACCTATCTGTTCCTCAATGGAGCGCATAAGCCTTTCGTCTGGCTCCACGTCCTCACCTGTTACTGGGTGCTTCACCTTCTCGCGATTGCAATATGCCTCCACGTTGTCGATGAAGTTGTTCATCATCGTATGTGCAGACTCTTCGTAGGAGTACACAAAAGCGCGCTGAACCTCTTTCTTAGCAGCTTCATCAAACTCCTTGCGAACCTCGTCTATAAAGCCAAGCAGCTTGCGCCGCTCTTCTTCGTTATTGGTGTATTCTGTCACGCCGTCTCGAAGTGCTCGCAACATATCGATGGGAGTAACATACGATTTGCCACCCTTTACGAGTGCTGCCGATATACGATTAATGATGAGGCGCGGCGAAACTCCGTTCATACCCTCGTCCAGAAACTCCTCGTGCAACTCGCGCACCTGACGCTGGTCCCAATCGCCCACCTGCTTTTCACCATCGTACAGCTTCATTTTGGCCATCAAACTAAGACCAGCTTTCCTCGAAGGTTTGAGCCTCGTCAAAATCGCGAACATCGCAGCGACTTTAAGGGTATAGGGTGCTATGTGTACCCTTGAGAGGTTCATCTCTACCCCAGGCATACCCTCATGAACGTCGCTTTGCCCTATGAGCTTTTCGTAAATCCTGACTTCTTCACTCACCCTGAGATTGTACGGTACTTTCACCACGAAGATACGATCAATCATGGCCTCATTCTCTTTGTTAGAGAAGTAGGAGTTGTACTCATATTCATTGGTGTGCGCGATAACCGCAACGTCGCAGTAAATGAGTGCAAAGCGGCTCGCTTTAATAGTCTGTTCACCAGCAACGGTGTTGAGTTCGTATAGGAAGCGCTTTTCGGCCTTTAGCATCTCGATGAACTCCATTACACCTCGGTTGGCAATATTGAGTTCGCCGTCGAAGTTATACGCGCGAGGATCCGACTCCTGACCGTATTCGGTAAGCGCCTGTATGTTAACGCTGCCAGTTAGCTCAGCAACATCCTGGCTCTTCGGGTCTGCAGGTTTAAACGTTCCCACGCCCACTCTCGTCCGCTCGCTAAGGAGAATACGTTGCACCGGCACATTATGAATGTTATTTCCCCATTCATGGTCCAACCGGTAGCGACAAACCGGGCAAAGATCGCCCTCAATATGCACACCAAGACTCTGCTTGAACTGCTGCCGCAGTTCGTCTGGTATAAGGTGCAGCGGTTCTTCATGCATCGGGCAACCCTTAATGGCATAAATTGCCCCTGCGTCCGTTCGACTGTGCTTTTCTACACCCCGCTTAATGAGTGTTACCAGCGTAGATTTACCGCCTCCCACGGGACCCACAAGCATTAGAATTCGCTTACGGATATCAAGCCGCCTGGCAGCTGGGTTGAGGTACTCTTCAACCAGTTGCTGCATGGTGTGTTCAAGACCGTAAAGATCGTCCGCGAAAAATTGATACGTTTTGGCCGCGCCATCAACTTCGTTAACGCCAGCGGCAACTATCATATTGTAGAGGCGAGCGTGGGCCAGCGACGCTATGGATGGCTGCTTTTCCACCATCTCTAGATATTCACCAAATGTTCCTTCCCAGGCGAGTGCAACTTCCAGTGATCGTTGTTCCTCCACCTGTCGGAGAAATTCCTTTGCATTAAATCCGGACATTTGACTGCTCCTCTCTACGTTCACGAAAACGGCGGTACTCATAATTATTAGACGGTATTATTGCGGCGGAATATTTCCGCCTGGCATTAAGAATGTGGTGACTCTCTCAATAACTGTGCCATGGCTGATCTGCCTAGCGTGGTTTACCCAATATCGCCCTCGGTGCGAACGACAATTGGACGATGCAACGGGTGTGGATAATCTCTGATTGCTTACAAGACTCTGGTACGTTATCTAAGCCAAGTTTGTGACCGACCCATGTTGATGTAGCAGTTTTGACCCACCAGAGTAACTTTTTTGCACTTAATACTCTGTATGTCGGATATCTAAGTGATGCTCCGCAGTCGCAGATAACATGAGCTGGCAAGTAGCATCGGACTCGTAGGTGGAATAGCACACCCATTTTTACTAATTCAGGTGTTCTTCTATTGGTGCTGTGTGGTTAGATGGATGCAGAATGGAGGATGGTGAGAGGAAGCTGCGGCAAATGGGAAAAGTGTGTGCGCGGCTGCAGCACGGCCCATATCAACTAACCATCCGAGCGGTTTTATGTGGTTACGCCGACGCTGCAAAGGAATTGTGCGCCAAACCGCGTCCTTTGGCTATGGCGTAGATGCTGCGATTTGGTTCACTGGAAAGCGGGAGTAGAGTACAGGCACACAGTGCACCGTGGTTCATGTCGCAGGTATTAGTACACTCTAAGGATCGAAGAAGGAGCCTACTGAGCGGTGCGCGGCATCGCACGTGGTAATTAGGGGCGGCATGACAAAAGAGGTATTCAGGAACATTCGCGGAATATTGCCCCGCTAAATAGCAAATGCCATGTAAATCCAGCCGGCAATAAAGCAGACACCTCCGAATGGCGTAACTATCCCTATCAGGCGCACGTTGCTTACAGCGAGCACGTAAAGACTGCCCGAAAATAACACGATACCCACACCAAATAGCTGTGCCGCAGTGCGAAACCTCTTAGCCTCGGGTTTCAGTGCCAGTAGAATTCCACATGCAATCATCGCAAGCGCATGAATTGCGTGGTATTGCACTCCAGTTTCGTAAACTTGGGCCATATGGTTTGCTGCTAGCGTAGATTTGAGCGCATGAGCTCCGAACGCACCAATGACGACGGACAGGCATCCGAAAATGGCACCAGCACGTATCGTACCGGACGAAGTGCTTTGGGAGGCGGCAGTCATACGTTGGAACCTACCTTTGATGACCGTGTGGCACCCTTAAGTGATGCGCAGTATTCGGCGGCTATTTTGAGCAGCGATGGGTTATCACGGTTGTTGTGGATGAGGTCTACCAGGGAACTACCGACCACCACACCGTCGGCGAAGGCGCTAATCGCGGCGACGTGTTCGGGAGACGATACTCCGAATCCAACCGCCAATGGTAAATTAGTGTGTTTGCGAATACGGGAGAGAGTGTCACGCAGGTCCTGAGGTACATCCTGCCTTGCGCCCGTTACGCCGGTTCGTGAAACGCAGTAAACAAATCCGGAGCAAGATTTGCACACAGAGGCGACACGTTCGTCAGTGGATGTAGGCGCCAACAGATAAATAGTCGCCAGGTTATTGGCAGCCGCATTCTGTTGCCAAGCGGATGCCTCCTCAGGCGTAAGGTCAGTAATGATTACACCGTCGACGCCGCTAGTAGCAGCATCGTGAGCAAATCTGTCCATTCCATAGCGCAGTACTGGATTGTAATACGTCATCAGCACCAGCGGAAGGTGGGGAACGCGTGCATGAATACGTCGCGCGCATTCCATCGCCTTATGTGCGGTCATGCCGCTATCAAGCGCCCTCTGCGAGGATGCCTGGATTGATGGACCATCCGCAAGCGGATCGCTAAACGGTATTCCAAGTTCAAGGGCATCCACGCCGGCATCATACATAGCAGCGGCGAGCTCTACAGTCTTGTCGACGTCGGGATCACCGGCAGTGACAAAGCAGATAAGAGCCTGTTCTCCACGCGCGTTAAGTTGTTTGAAATTGTCGGTTAGTCGGTTCATATAGATTTTGTTCAGAATAGCGATGATACTTAAGTTGAAACCTTGTGAGGATTTTGTTGGTTTAGAGATGCAACTCGCGAGCCACTGTTGCCATATCCTTGTCACCACGACCCGAGCAGTTGACAATGACTACCGTGTTGTTCTCGATTCGTCCAGCCATTTTTAGCTTGTTGAGGAATGCAATTGCGTGCGCAGTCTCTAACGCTACAATTATGCCTTCGCGCTCCGCAGTGAGTTGAACTGCCTCTAACGCTTCGTTATCTGTGACGACGCCATATTCTGCACGACCGCTGTCCTTCAGCCAGGAATGTTCCGGGCCAACTCCGGGATAATCCAATCCCGCAGAGATGGAATGCGATGGGGCAACCTGTCCGTCTTCGTCCTGGATAAGGTAGCTGGCCGATCCCTGAAAGACCCCCGGTGAGCCTGCTGTAAGCGGCGCACAGTGCCTGCCAGTATCAATACCCATGCCCGCAGCCTCCACGCCAATCATGTGAACCTGGATATCGTTAATGAAGGGGTAAAACAGGCCCATAGAATTAGATCCACCGCCCACACATGCCACCAGCATATCAGGGAGGCGCCCTTCCTGTTCTAATACCTGCTCACGCGCTTCGCGCCCAATTACGGACTGAAAATCGCGAACCATCATCGGGTAGGGATGCGGTCCTACCACTGATCCTATAATGTAGTGTGTATTGCGTACATTGGTAACCCAGTCTCGCATCGCCTCATTTGTGGCGTCCTTCAGCGTCCGCGTACCGGAGCTCACAGGTATTACCTTCGCGCCCATCAGTCGCATACGCGCAACATTAAGCGCCTGTCGCTCAACATCTTCCTCACCCATGTAGATATCACAGGAGAGACCAAACCGTGCGCAGACGGTAGCAGTTGCCACTCCGTGTTGGCCTGCACCGGTCTCCGCTATGATGCGCTGTTTACCCATGCGAACCGCCAGGAGAATCTGGCCAAGCGCATTGTTTATTTTGTGGGCACCTGTATGGCAAAGGTCTTCGCGCTTAAGGTAAATATGACCACCGAATTCTCTACTGAGCCTTTCGGCGTGGTAAAGCGGAGTTGCGCGGCCAACATAGTGCTTGAGGAGTTCGCTCAGCGTGGACGCAAACTGCGCATCCTGGCGTGCTGCGTCGTATTCCGCGGCTAGCTGATCCAATGCGGGGACAAGTGTTTCAGGAACATAACGGCCCCCGTAGGGCCCGAAGTGCCCGTGCAAGTCGGGAAGAGGCAGACTACTGGAAGAGGAAACCTGTGCCACGTGACGTTGGACTCCTTGATAAAATTGGCCGAGACGTAGAGATATTATACTTTACAATTTGTCGTTCCTACTTCGCAGCGTTCGGTGCCCACAGGCACTCATGGGGGCAGGGTATAATCTGCTATTGCCGTTTTATTGGATAAGCAAGGAGGGTATGGGGTTGCAGGTCACGCATGTGAGCGAAGTGGGCTTAGAATACTGTAAGCGCATGGTGCGACGAGAGTTGCTTCAGGACAATCCCGAGGTGGAAGGGATCGTACGAGGCATTATTGCTCGCGTCAAGGCGGAGGGTGACATCGCTCTGCTTGAACTGGGCCGAAAATTCGACAACCCCGATCTCGCTAGCCTGGAAGTTGACATGTCGATGTGCCTGACTGCCTACAACAATCTCGACGTTGACGTGCGTCGGGCATTGGAGAAAGCCGCGGCGAATATACGGGATTTCCATCAGGCTCAGAGGCACGAGAGCTGGATGGATGTGAAACGAGGGCGCGTAGTGGGGCAGTTGATCCGCCCGCTCTCACGTGTGGGTGTCTACATTCCCGGTGGAACTGCTGCCTACCCGTCTACTGTGCTCATGACTGCAATTCCTGCCAGGGCAGCAGGCGTGCAGGAGATCGTGATGTGTTCCCCTTCGGCACATCCGGCTGTACTCGCGGCCGCACACATTGCCGGGGTGGACAGGATTTTTCTTGCTGGTGGAGCGCAGGCGATCGCGGCTATGGCGCTTGGAACCGAAACTGTGCCTGTTGTTGATAAGATCGTGGGGCCAGGCAATGTGTTTGTGAACGTTGCAAAGAAGCTGCTGTGGGGCGTGGTTGATATGGACATGCTTGCTGGCCCTAGTGAGGTTTGTGTTTTGGCTGATAGTGGTGCCGATCCTGAGTGTGCAGCTATGGACCTACTGACTCAAGTAGAACACGATGCGGATTGCGCGGGCTACCTTATCACACCAAGTCTTGATTTTGCGAACCGTGTTTTGCAAACGATCGAGCAGCGCCTGGAGCATCTGCCCCGCAAATTGATTTTGAAGGGGGCATTGGATGCCCACGGAATGGTTTTCATTACCCATGACCTTGAAGAGGCGTGTGAGCTTGCCAATGCGTGTGCACCAGAGCACCTCGCACTCATGGTGCGGGATCCCTTCGCCACCTTGGGAAGCATATCTAACGCGGGCGCGATATTGATGGGTGACTACTCACCGCAAACTTTGGGTGACTACTGGGCAGGGCCAAGCCACACGCTGCCCACCAGTGGTACTGCCCGATTTTCTAGCCCACTGCATACGGGAACCTTCGTCAAAAAGTCGAGTTTTATCTACTTCAACCCAGCAGAATTGGCTGCTTGCAGCACCGAACTCACCGTGCTTGCACGTGCTGAAGGCTTTGAGGCCCACGCCCAGGCCGTTGAGGCTCGCAAGAATATTTGCATAAAGGATGCGCAATGAGTGCCGTTCAGCGAATAGCAGCGGTAAGCCGCAGAACAAATGAGACCGATATACATATAGATGTGAACCTTGATGGCCAGGGAGTCGCCGACCTTAATTCTGGAATTGGTTTCTTCGATCATATGTTGACTCATATCGCACGGCATGGCAACATTGATCTTAAGCTTCGGTGCACTGGTGACCTGCATATCGATGATCACCACACAGTGGAGGATGTGGGGATTGCCCTTGGGCAGGCAATTGCAGAAGCACTTGGTGACAAGGCTGGTATCGTGAGAGCGGGGCAGTGCACCATGCCAATGGATGAGGCGCTTGTCAGTTGTGCACTAGATATTAGTGGCCGCGGCTTCCTTGCAGAAGATTTCAACCTGAGTACGCCCAGGTTGGGTGAATACACTACGGAACTAACCACAGAATTCTTTAGGGCTGTTGCAATGAATGCCGGTATTACTCTACATTTTCAACAAATACGTGGAACGAATACGCACCACGTTATTGAAGCGGCGTTTAAAGCCTTTGCAAGAGCTGTTGCAATGGCCGTTAGCCACAGTGAACGGGTGAAGGGGATACCCTCTACAAAAGGGGTACTTTAGGGGATATAAAGGTCTGCCGGGTGAACTCGAACAACACCTGAGGAGATCTGTCTTGAACGACGCAATTAACGACAACGACTTAGAGGAAATTGGCGGAGATCGTCCTGTTTACGTTAGGGTTGTACTCGTAATAATGCTTAGTGTAGTTCTACTAGGAACTCTGCACTGGGCGATGAGTGTAACCGACGCAAATGCGAGGCAGATTTCATCTAACTTAACCTCGATAGAAAAACATATAGACGACGGATCGGCGGGCTCTACAGTGAGCGCCACCAGTCCTGGTCCACAGATCGATACGCAGGCAGCGTCTGGCCATTAACCGCTACTAGTGGCGGCAGCTGGAGTCGCTGCGGAGCCACTGACAAATGATCGCAATTGTTGATTACGGTATGGCCAACCTGCACAGCGTTGAGCGAGCACTGCAAAATGCTGGCGGAAGCCCCATCATAACCGGCGACCCCGACGTGATAGCCGGGGCGGATAAGGTCGTTCTGCCTGGCGTAGGAGCATTCTGCGCAGCAATGAGCAACCTACATGAGCGTGGGTTAGTGGATGCCGTAAAAGCCGCTGCACTAGCGGGTAAACCATTTTTGGGTATTTGTCTAGGGTTACAGCTGCTATTTGATAGCAGTACTGAACTCGGGACATCGCACGGCCTTGGCATTTGTGCTGGAAGCGTTCAACGCTTTTATCCTGATTCACCTGCTCCCCTTGGTATCAAGATCCCTCACATTGGGTGGAATACCCTTCACTTCACACACCCGTCGCGGTTTTTTCGAAACGTGGACGAGGGAGCGTGCGTCTATTTTGTACATTCGTATTTCCCGGTACCCCAGGACGATTCAATCGTCTCAGCTGTGTCTAACCACGGCATCGACTTCTGTTGTGCGATTGAAATGGGCAACGTTATGGCGGTTCAGTTTCACCCGGAGAAGAGTGGTGCCGTGGGTCGAGTAATGCTTAAAAACTTTGTGGACTGGAAACCATGATCATATTTCCTGCCATTGATCTTAAGGATGGCAAGTGCGTGCGGCTGAGCCAGGGTAAATTTGACAGTGTTACAACATACTCTGAGGATCCCATTAAGATCGCCCGGCAATTCAAGGAGGATGGTGCACAATGGCTGCATATAGTCGACCTTGACGGCGCCCGGATGGGTTCACCGCAGGCCGTTAACCTGCAGGTTGTAAGGCAAATTTTGCGGCAAGTAGGATTACCTGTACAGTTTGGCGGCGGCGTGCGCAGTGGTGAAGTTGTAGAGCGTATGCTTAATGTGGGTGTCACGCGCGTTGTTGTGGGTACTGCAGTGGCGCAGAACGACAATCTGGCACAAGGGTTGTTCACGGTGTATGGAGACAAGGTTGCCGTAGGTGTAGATGCAAAGGATGGCCTCGTGGCGATTCACGGCTGGCAGCAGACTACGGGGGATCCGGCAGGTGAATTTGTTCGGAAGATGGCGAGCCTTGGTGCAAAGCGATTTATCTTTACAGATGTTGCTCGCGATGGGATGCTGCAAGGCGTTAACCAGACAGCACTTGCAGAAATTGCGCGATGTGCTGGAACTCTACCGGTGATCGCATCGGGCGGGGTTGCCGGCCCATCAGACATCAGCACCCTTCAGGCATTAACGCTAACATGTGCGAATATCGAGGGAGTGATCGTGGGCAAGGCTCTGTACGCGGGTGCCCTAACGCTCAAAAATGCGCTTGAGCTCGCTAAGGGAGGCTAGTTATGGGAGATCTTATCGGCCTGGTTGCTGTCGTAATGATCTTTATGGTGCCCATCATGGCGATTGTAA
>JAJYCW010000130.1 GCA_021777995.1 bacterium | reverse complement strand
CTTACGTCCATCGGCGGGCATGACGTAGCTCTCGTCAACACCTTCGGCGCGGCAGGCGAATGCTACCCGGGCACCATCTGGAGAAAAAAGCGGGTAGCTTATAGTGCCCAGACTGGTGGTGAGGCGTTCAGCCCGACCACCTTCTGCACTCACACGCCATAAATCGTCCTCTGATACGAAAATAATCGTATTAGAATGAATGGTTGGCCAGCGGTAATAACCGTTCTGAGTCATGCTGTCTCCTCGAATGCCCTTGTGGGGTGAATTGTAGCTGCTTGGCACTAGGTGTAATGCCCAGGAATTTGACCGTCAATAGACGTATTACTCAATTTTCTACATTCATGGAGGCTATTCCTCCACGGTCGTTGTACGTGTCCGGCCGATCCTGATGGTCGAGTAAGCAGTAACCATAAGATGTGGCGAATAAGGGTTCTCGTTCGTATTTAATTGGAGAGTTGCAGCGAGCGGTGCTGAGCTAGCTAGTTGCACGGACGCCACTGCATGGTGGTCTGTTGACTTGTGTAATTGCCGCACATTACGATTACGATGGCAACGGTTGGCATCGCAATAATCTACGGTGGTAGGTTTTCGCATCCTAGTAGTAATCTCGAAGTCACTAGAGTGCAGGAAGCAGGTGAGCACATTGAGCACTTTCGATACCGGAACCGTGAGGAACAGCATTATTAGCGGCGCAAATGAGAAGGTTTGTGATGATAGACACCTTGCGCGACTAATCTGCCTGCACGTTCCCTGTGATGGAGTAGTTACCACTCGTATTAGCGGTCTCAAGCTCGGTCGGTTCTCGTTAGCCGAGGGAGAGCAGGTGAAGACATTCTATGAGCCCTCACTAGGAATGGTGGTACAGGGAACAAAGTCTGCAATCGTTGGCCGTGCCACCTATAGTATTGAGCCAAGATGCCTGTTTGTTCTACCAGTGGCAGTACCACTAGCCCTCCAGACCATAAAGGCAAGCCTTGCGGAACCACTGCTTATTATCCGCCTAGATCTCGATCCACAGGTGGTCGCGGAAACAGTGCTGAAGGTTTTTCCACATGGACTACCTGTTAACAGCGTTCACAATCCCGCGTATACCACGCAGGCAGATGATCATGTTGTAGACGCTTTCAGGCGGCTAATGGAGTGTCTGAATCACCGAGGTGACGATGCATTGCTTGCACCGCTCGTAATGCAGGAGATTTTGATTAGGCTATTGCGAGGACCAATTGGTCCTAGAATTGCTGAGCTGGGGTTAGCAGACTCTGTTGTGAACCGGGTGGCTCGATCAGTAAACTGGCTGCAGCAAAATTTTGCTGAACCTATGAAGGTTGAAGCGTTGGCCGGTTTGGTATTTATGAGCCCATCCACCTTTTATGAACAGTTTAGAGCAGTAACTGGCCTGAGTCCCTTACAGTATCAAAAAGCGCTGCGACTGCAGGAATCCCGCCGGCTGATGTTAGCTCAAAACCTGGACGCCGCTACCGCAGCTAGGCAGGTGGGCTACGCAAGTGAGTCCCAGTTCAGCCGTGATTACAGCCGTTACTACGGTAGTCCCCCGCGCCGCGACATAGCACTGTTACGCCAGTCTGCCGAGATATCAGGGTGAGCCATGTCTTACATCCCCCCTCTATGGCAGGTCGCGAATGAATCCTGTAACCCCCAATTGTCGGATCGCTTCATTCAAAGGTTGACTTCTGTAGGATCTGACAAGAATAGGCGATGAACAGGCAAACCATTGCACGCCTCTCGCTTTATAATGGTGTTGCAACCGGCCTAGCTCCACTACGGGGCATGGGTTCTGTTGTAGAAAAGTAGTGGTTTTCACCGGGAATGTTGAGGAGATTAACACAATGCGTGTATTTGTAACAGGCGCTACAGGATTTATTGGATCTGTTGTGGTAGCGGAATTAACAGGTGCGGGGCACGAGGTGTTGGGTTTGGCTCGCTCGGATGCCTCTGCAGAGGCACTTGCGACCGCAGGAATTAGCGTACATCGCGGCTCACTTGAGGATCACGACAGCCTCCGGGCGGGAGTCGCTGCTTCCGATGGCGTAATCCATACTGCTTTCATTCACGACTTCTCGCAATTTGAGGCCAATGCCCTGGTGGATCGGAAAGCGATCACCGTAATGCTCGACGCCCTTGAAGGTTCCGATAAGCCGTTTGTAGCTGCGTCCGGAACGATGCTGTCATCGCTGCTCGTTGAAGTGCCCGAGGGGGATGAGGCTCCGTTTAGTGGGCCGGGCGGGATCAGGGCGGGATCGGATGCATTGGTTCTTCGAGCCGCTTCACGCGGCGTGAGAAGCAGTATCGTTCGGCTGCCACCCACCGTACACGGACGAGGGGACAAAGGCTTCATTCCGCGTCTAATCGAAATCGCAAGAAAAAGCGGCTACGCGGCCTACATCGGTGATGGGGCTAACCGCTGGCCGGCCGTACATAGAATCGACGCTGCACATCTGTTTTGCCTTGGGCTCGAGAAGGCTGACGCGGGCTCCCAACTTATTGCCGCGGCCGAGGAGGGCATCCCCATGCGCTCGATTGCCGAAACAATCGCTAAGGGACTGGGTACGCCCGTACACAGCTTTGCGGTTAACGAGGCTGAGGCGCAGTTTGGTTGGATGTCGTACTTCGTAGGCGTTGATAATTTTACCACCGTAAACGACGTGACCGCCAACCTTGGCTGGCATCCCGGTCAGGTCGGTCTGCTAGAAGATATGGTTCAAAACGGCTATTTCAGCGCCTAGTAACACCTTGCATCGTCCGGATCTGGCGATGTTTACTTGCTACCTGACCGTGCAAATGGGGAGCCTTCAGGCGTAAAGTGTGCAGTCGGCAGCCGCCAGTTATTACGAAACCACTAGGCTGCCGACTGTATTACCATCTGAACTATCCGACTCGCGATAAGAAGGCTTAGAGAGTCTGCGAGGTGGATTGACCTGTGCAAATTCGACTGGTATGGTAGAGGATTAGCACTTAATAGAACAGTGGGAAAGGATCTGGTACAGCCCCTTTTACGTATGCGATATCGACGGAAACCAAACCCATTGGATAATTGAAAGTGAAATCACCAGGCGGGGACTCTCACCAATAAATTCCGCCGTTGTGATGTGTTGGCAATATTTGCACAAGAAATCTGCAGGCTTCCTGGTGTGATCCAATTGCTATATTCGGGTAGGGCCTGCTGCCGTTGCTCTACTGCCGTGCCGCTTTGGCGACCGACGACAAAGCCTCTGGTTTCCGTATTGTATTCAGTGTAGTAAACAAGGAATTTTCGATTCTTTATAGAACCTGTAACTTATGACGATTCCGCAAGACGAACAGAATACCAGGTTGCGCCCACTGCGCCCGTTGCGCGCAGTGAAGATGGCAATTCGTTTGGGTTGGGACCACATTGGTCTGTGGATGATTGTTGGTTTTACGCTCTTTAGTCTACTTTCGGTACCGCTCATGGTTTGGCAGTTTGGGCACCTCATTCCGCCGCTGATACTAGTATTTATCTGTGCTCTAATTGTTGCCCTTGGGTTTGGTCCCTTGTTGGCGGGAGCTCATACCATTGCCTGGGATATTGGAGATCACCGCGAGACTGGGTGGTTGGATCTTTGGCGTGGTGCCCGTGAACTGATGATCCCGGCGGCTTTACTCGGCCTTATACATATGGTAGTACTCATTGTAGGGACCGTAGCACTCTGGTTTTACCTTCGGCAGCACTCTTTTATCTCTGTCATTGCAACGTTGGTTTGCATCTACTGTTTGGGTACCTGGGTGGTATTGGCACCGTTGCAGATGCCCTTACTCGTGATGCAGGAACGCGGGGTTTTTGATGAGCCCGAACGACGTGCTCGCCGTGGTGCTGTTGCGGTGATTCGGCGCTCGTTCTTTGTTGCGTTAGGTGCACCCGCCGCGACATGCGCCCTACTGATCGCCAATATTGGCATACTTAGCTTTTCGGTTCTAACCGTGATCACATTACCGTTGTTTACGGTAGGTATGCTGGCAATGCTCAATGATCAGGTTGTCAGGGCACTTCTCGTACGGTTTTTCGTGCTGCCCCCACCGCTCGACCCTCAGGAGGCAGTTGAGGACGAGGAATTTCGCGTGAAATTCAGAGCAGATGGAGAAAAATAGCCATGATCGATGTGACATGCGTTGGGGGACTGGTGGCGGATGTAGTAGGAACACCTGTCGATGGTCTACCTTCAAGGGGTACGTTAGCGCTTCTTGATCGCATCGAATTGCATTCTGGTGGCTGCGCGGCTAATACGGGCGTAGGGCTAGCGAAACTGGGCCTAACATCTGCCATTGTCGGTAAGGTTGGTCGGGACGGCTTCGGCGCATTCCTACGGTCAACCCTGGCTGCTGGAGGTGCTCTAGTCGACGGGATCGTGGAGGATCCAATGGTGCCTACGTCTGCGACGATGGTGATGGTACACAGTGATGGAGAGCGAACGTTTCTGCACTGTCTCGGCGCAAATGCAGAGTTGACGTTGAACGATATCGACGTAAATGCTGTGCTGAACAGCCGCGTTCTTCTGATGGCTGGCGCATTCCTTGTCCCTCGTCTGGATGGAGCGCCTGTAGCTTCGCTGTTGAAGAAGGCACAACAAGCGAATGTTATAACCTGCCTGGATACGGCGTGGGACGCTACAGGACAGTGGATGAATACCCTGGCCCCTTGCATGCCCCACATCGATTTTTTTGTTCCCAGTTACCAGGAAGCGATTCAGTTGTTACCAGGTGTGGTGGATCCCAGAGAGCTCGCATCTGCCTTTAGAGAGATGGGTGCAGACTGCGTTATTATAAAAGATGGAGAGAACGGCTGTTACATTTCTGAGCCTAACGGCAGCACCGCAATAGTTCCGCCGTATTCGGTGGCGACGGTGGATGCGTTAGGTGCAGGCGATGCGTGGGTTTCCGGCTTTCTGGCCGCCAAGTTGAACGGCATGCCGACGGTGGATGCAGCCAGGTTCGCCAATGCAGTGGGAGCCTGTTGCGTTACATCATTAGGCGCTACAACGGGTATACGCTCGTATAGCGAAACGCTGGAATTCATGGCCACCACCTGCCAAAGGGCGCCTGTGAATGCCCACTGAAGCGATATGTGTGGCGATGTTTTCACCATGGAGTACGCCCTGCGGGATAGCGGATTACACACGCCTGCTATCGGCAGCGCTGCGCAAGCAGCCGGAAATCGATCGTATTTCTATCGTAGAGCCACCTGATGGTTCCACAACCTCTACGCACTGGGCGGCCGTGCGAAGATACCGTAAGCTGCGGCATGAGTATCGGCTGCGGGGCGCGCAGACATTGGGCTGTGCAGCGGACCTAACGCATGTACAGCACCAATATTTCTTTTTTGGGGGCGTAGCCGCACACAAGAATCACGTAACCGCATTTTACGAGTCCGCAAGAAAGCCAATTGTAGTTACGGTGCATGAAATTGCACGCCCGCCTGTTGACGCCGGCAGGGTGGTACACCGTGCCATTGAGGTGGTTAATCGGGCCAATTTCCTTCATGCTGCTGTCTCGCGGCTAATCGTACACACGCAAGACGACTTTGACCGCCTGGTTGACCTTGGAGTAGACAGCCGAAAAATCGACAAAATTGTTCACGGGGTACCCCCCGCCATGCTGTTACCAGATTCAAAACTGGCGCGCGCCCATTTTGGCTTATCAAATCGGCGGGTGATTACGATATTTGGTTACCTTGCCAGAAAGAAGGGCCACCATGTGGCTCTCGAAGCGTTGAAGTACCTTCCTCAGGATGTCGTGCTTCTGCTTGCAGGTGGAAAACACCCTGACGATCATACATCGTATGTAGGCACGATCGAAGCATCGATTGAGGCGATGGATCTTAAAGATCGAGTCCTTATAACGGGTTACCTACCCCGAGAGGACGTGCCCACCGCGCTAGCTGCAACCCATGTTGCCTTGGCTCCATATCTGCAGACGTCGGGATCCGGCTCGCTATCGCAATTTTTTTCTGCTGGTCGCGCCGTGATCGCGTCAGACATAGGGCCGCACCGTGAGATTGCTCAGGACCAGCCATCCTGCCTCACACTGTTTCCTTCCGGTGATTCCACGCAACTCGCAGCGGCCATAGAAGAGCTGCTGAAAGATGATTCTGTTAGGCTGTCCCTCGAGCGGAGGTCTAGAGATTATGCCAGCAGGCACAGCTACGACGACGTGGCGAGAAAGACCGTAGAAACATACAAGCTGGCAATAAACCAATCGTAAAACGAAACTGGAAGAGTAGATGACTTTGAGCAACAGAGATCTTGTGTATTTTTTTGCCGGTGCTTTGCATGAGCCTGGCGATGCTATCTCTTATTACGTAACGCAGCGACTTCAGGAATTTTACCCAGACAAAACTGTTTACCACACCGACGACGGTGAATTTGAACTGGAGAAGTTTTTGAAGGCCGGGCAGTGCACGGGAAAAATGCGAACAGTTCCTATGCCGCAGCGCAACGCGGTGTGGAGCGGTGTCGATAATCCTACACGCATGATTGTTGAAAATGCATGGTTTGAAATTGATTGGCGCAACTCGCATTACGAAGTGGTAATGCTGTATCATGCGCGCGAAAACAGTTACCATGCATGGATTGTCGCCGACACCGAAGAGCTCGCGGGTGCGCTCTTTCGCCGGGTCTGTGCATGGGAAACCGAGGTACACGGAGAAATTGTTGTTTATGAAAACGGCTCATGGGCCAAAAGTGAACAGCTTTTCCAATCTATTCGGTCAACGACCTTTAAGAACCTCGTACTGCCGGCGGAGATGAAACAGACGTTGCAGAACGATTTCTCATCGTTCTTTTCATCGCAAAGTCTGTACGATCAGTACGGCGTGCCCTGGAAGAGAGGCGTGCTTTTGGTAGGGCCTCCCGGCAATGGTAAAACGCACACCATCAAGGCGCTAGTGAACTGGCTTGAAAAGCCCTGCCTCTATGTGAAGAGCTTTAGGTCGTCCCGCTTTCGGACGACGCAGGAGAGCATCCGGTCTGTTTTTGCTCGTGCGAGAAGGACAACGCCCTGCATTTTGGTGCTTGAAGATCTCGATTCTTTAGTCGATAATGACAACAGGTCATTCCTTCTCAATGAACTAGACGGATTTGCAAATAACCGAGGAATATTGGTGGTTGCTACTACAAATCATCCAGAGAGACTCGATCCTGCAATCACTGAACGACCTAGCCGATTTGACAGGAAGTATGAGTTCAACGCGCCAGCCATTCCCGAGCGCGTGGAATATCTGAAGCAGTGGAATGACGTGTTAGATGCTGGAATGCGCGTAACAGACGACGAGATTGGCATTGTTGCCGAGGCTACCGACGGCTTTTCATTTGCCTACCTTAAGGAACTCGTAATCTCATCCATGATTCAATGGATTGCAACCCAAACACCAGGTGGAATGCATACTCAACTTTTGCAGCAGGCGTCGGCGCTGCGAAATCAGATGCAGAAAGGACTTCCTGCGTCCGCAGAACCTAACAACCCGTCTTCTATGGAGAGTGAAGAAGAGGATTAACCTCTTACATATATGGTGCACATTGTAATTGACGGTAGGACGCTATGCGGTCCGTTCACCGGTGATAGAACCTATTGGCGCGGCCTGTTGTCCCAGCTGCCGGCCGCGGCCCCCAACTGGACGTTCACGGTTGCGACTCGTGAACCCATTGGTAATGACTGCAGCTACCTACCGCAAAGCCTTAACTATAAGGTGATCGCTGCCCCTAACGACCGCATCTGGACCTTTAGGGCACTTCCAGCAGCGGCACGTGCCCTAGGTGCCGACCTGGTTCACACGCAATACACTGCGCCGTGGCCAGGGCTATGCGGTTGTCCGGTGGTGACGACGGTTCATGATATCTCGTTCCACCTATATCCCCAATGGTTTCCCCGTTATCACCGCATTCTTATGAACCTTACCGTGCCAGTTTCGATGCGCCGAGCGTCCGCTGTAATCACTGTTTCTGAAAGCTCAAGACAGGATATCCTGCGTAGTTATCACCTGCCAGACGAGAAGGTCTTCGGAATAGACAACGGCATCGATGCCGGCTATCGACCCGCTGCCACTCGTGAAGAGCGGGAGAAAGATCGGGAGTTTGTACAACGCGAGTATAAGGTTGCTTCACCATTTATACTGGCAGTGGGAGTAATGCAGCCGCGTAAGAACCTTTCTCTTCTTGCAGAGGCATTTGGCGAGATGTGCAGGCGCGGTGATCGGAACACCTCACTGGTGTTTACCGGTAAAGCCGGGTGGGCTACAGGGCAAGATGAGCTCAAACGTGCGGCAGCAGTACGCGGGGGCGATAGTCCAGCTGCCCGCCTGCTGTTTACCGGCTATGTGCCCGATGACGACCTGCCGCGGCTCATGCGGGCTAGCACCATCTTTGCCTTTCCGTCGTTGTTTGAGGGCTTTGGTTTACCTCCACTCGAGGCCATGGCCAGTGGTACGCCTACAGTTTGCGCCGATGCTCCCGCGATGAACCGACTGGTACTGGACGGCGCACTTCTCGTTTCACCACATTCCAGTGATGATTGGGCCGACACGCTAGAGCGACTCTTGGGTGACGAAAAGCTGGTACAAATGCTGACCGCTCGCGGACCGGAGGTTGCTGCGCTCTATACGTGGGAACGAGCCGCCCGGGAAACGGTGAACGCCTACCATTACGCTATAGGGCACCTGAAACGGACGTCGTGACGACTGGCATTGGTGGAAGGTAATACCGTGCGGTCTCTCGATTAGCTCACAAGGCTAAAAAGATCTGCACAATTACCTTGACATTCAGGTAAAGCTGGAGTACACTACTTCTTGCGCCGGAGAGATCCAATGAGATCGGTGCAATGAACATTCAAAACTTGAACGTGTGACAATTTGTGTGGGTTCTGCAATTTACATTAGTTGTCTTGTGTGCCAATTAACTTGTGAGTCAGGTTTACAAAACAAACAAGTAAGTAAAGTACCAATGATATTGATGCGTTGGTATTTAAGGATCTATCAATTTATTGATGGAGAGTTTGATCCTGGCTCAGGATGAACGCTTGCGGCGTGCCTAAGAAATGCAAGTCGAGCGGGATGTACTTCGGTGCATCTAGCGGCGAACGGTCGCGTAACGCGTAAGCAACCTGCCCGATAGCCCGGGATAACACTTCGAAAGGGGTGCTAATACCGGATGTGCTCAGTGGTTCGCATGGACTATTGAGTAAACCCAGCAATGGGCTATTGGAGGGGCTTGCGTCCTATCAGCTAGATGGTGGGGTAAAGGCCTACCATGGCGTCGACGGGTAGCTGGTCTGAGAGGATGTCCAGCCGGACTGGGACTGAGATACGGCCCAGACTCCTACGGGGGGCAGCAATTAGGAATCTTGCGCAATGGGCGAAAGCCTGACGCAGCGACGCCGCGTGGAGGAGGACGGCCTTCGGGTTGTAAACTCCTTTTCGCAGGGAAGAAACAAATGACGGTACCTGTGGAATAAGCCCCGGCTAACTCCGTGCCAGCAGCCGCGGTAATACGGAGGGGGCGAGCGTTGTCCGAAGTTACTGGGCGTAAAGCGCGCGTAGGCGGGTCAGTAAGTCTGCCGTGAAAGCCCGGGGCTCAACCCCGGCGGGTCGGTGGATACTGCTGGTCTTGAAGCGGCCAGGGGAAGATGGAATTACCGGTGTAGCGGTGAAATGCGTAGATATCGGTAGGAACACCCGTGGCGAAGGCGGTCTTCTGGGGCTGGCTTGACGCTGAGGCGCGAAAGCTGGGGGAGCGAACGGGATTAGATACCCCGGTAGTCCCAGCCGTAAACGATGGATACTAGGTGTAGGGGGTATCGACCCCTCCTGCGCCGTCGCTAACGCAGTAAGTATCCCGCCTGGGGAGTACGGCCGCAAGGTTGAAACTCAAAGGAATTGACGGGGGCCCGCACAAGCGGTGGAGCATGTTGTTTAATACGTCACAAACCGTAGAACCTTACCAAGGTTTGACATCCGACGCACCGTGGTGAAAGCCACGTGCCTAGCAATAGGCCGTCGAGACAGGTGTTGCATGGCTGTCGTCAGCTCGTGTCGTGAGATGTTGGGTTAAGTCCCGCAACGAGCGCAACCCCCATCCCATGTTGCCATCAGGTGAAGCTGGGCACTCTTGGGAAACTGCCGGGGTAACCCGGAGGAAGGTGGGGACGACGTCAAGTCAGCATGGCCCTTACACCTTGGGCTACAAACATGCTACAATGGACGGTATACAGAGGGATCCGAGCCCGTGAGGGGGAGGCAATCTCAGAAATCCGTTCTCAGTTCGGATCGTAGGCTGCAACTCGCCTACGTGAAGTCGGAATCGCTAGTAAACGCAGATCAGCTAAGCTGCGTTGAATCCGTTCCCGGGCCTTGTACACACCGCCCGTCACGTCACTTGAGTTGTCTGCACCCGAAGTCGGTGGGGTAACCGTAAGGAGCCAGCCGCCGAAGGTGTGGGGAGCGAGAGGGACGAAGTCGTAACAAGGTAGCCGTACCGGAAGGTGCGGCTGGATCACCTCCTTTCTACAGATGAAGAACGCCTCGCGTTGATGTCAGGATCTCGCATATGCAAGTATGTGCTGACATGAGAACAAGAGGTGTCATCTCAGGTCGGTAACCTGGACGACACGCGACGTTTCGAGAGACAGTATGATACGCGGCTCTCAAGGATCAGCAAGAACATTAAATATCGGTGGAGTACACGCAAGTGTACATGCGAGGACTCCGTATCGAAGTCAATCTTCGAGCATGCGGGCCTATAGCTCAGCTGGTTAGAGCGCACCCCTGATAAGGGTGAGGTCTGAGGTCCGAATCCTCATAGGCCCATCAGTATCTGCGGGGGCTTAGCTCAGTTGGGAGAGCGCCTGCTTTGCAAGCAGGATGTCAGCGGTTCGAGTCCGCTAGCCTCCACCAAATTCATCTGTGTGGTAATAGTCTGGAGACTGTTTCAGGTTATGCAGCAGATGTTTACTCATTGCCACATTCCAGCATAGATTGGGATGACCTATGGCAAGAACCTTTACAACGGAATAACGAATAGACATTGCAGGAAGTGTTTTGAGGGGGCACAGTATTCCGCTATCTTCCTTTCCGTCGATAGTGGGTGTT
>JAJYCW010000018.1 GCA_021777995.1 bacterium | reverse complement strand
GGGAAGTCACTCTTCCACGATGGTGTCTTTTCGCTCATCGCTTTGTCTCCTGTCGCTGCACAACACCAATTGCACCGAGCCTAACGTCGATTTGAACCGTGGAGTCGGCCGGAGCAGAATTCTCTGGCATCACCATGTAAACACCCGTTTTCACTGTCTGCCGCCCGAATTTCCACGTGTTTACCAGCTTGCCACGCCTGCGCTTCTCCCAGACTTCTGCTGGCCCAAAAAACAGTGCTTCAGAGGGACACACGGTTGCGCACATGGGCCGCTTGCCGACGGATGTCCTGTCATAGCACATATCGCACTTCATCATTTGGTCTGCTTGCGTGATGTACTTTGGGACACCAAAAGGACACGCCAGAACGCAATTACTGCATCCAATGCATCGCGGTTTGAGCGCAGTTTGCACCACTCCATCGGGGTTTTGCTTGATTGCGTCTGCTGGGCACACCTGAGCGCAGGTTGGGTTTTCGCAGTGCATGCAGATTTGGGGAGTGGTTTGTACACTGACCTCGCGGTCTATGTATTCCAGGTGAATCATGGAGGTACCACGATGGGTTCCGCATTCCCCACATGCCTGTACACAGGCCTGGCAGCCTATACACCTGGCGGGATCAATCACGAATATGTTTTCCAAGTCGTTCGTCCGTTCTTGAGTAGCCACACACCTGTTTCTATTATCATTGTAGTTCGTAGTATAATGGATGTCAAGATATTATTATCCAATTTTGCCTCTTCGCCACCATAATCAGGAATATGGCGGATACCTTAGGGTCCCCTAACAGGGGTATAAGTAGAGTAAATGAGCGTGAGTGCGAAATTGTGCAGGAGGCATCGCCGTGTTTTCAACAACCGCAGAGTATTCGCTGCGTGCAGCGGTGCACCTTGCTATGTCTCCTGATCGTCCTCAAACCACGCAGGAGATAGCCGAAGCCACGCACGTACCCATGCCGTATCTATCCAAGGTGCTTCAGGCGCTTGTTCGGGCGAATATCGTAGTGACGAGGCGGGGCTTGCATGGCGGTTGCACGCTGCAGCGCCCCCCCGAACTTATCACTGTATTTGAGGTGGTGCAGGCTGTGGATCCTATTAAGAGGATTACGTACTGCCCGCTCGGCTTGGCAGCTCACGGGACGCACCTCTGTCCGCTTCACCGCAGGATGGACGAGGCCATTGAGTCGGTAGAATGCTCGTTTAGGGCTACTACGCTGGCGGAAGTGATCAATGAACCGTCCTCTAGCCGACCTCTGGGAGACCTTTTCGGGGGGCTGCAGGGGTCTGTTTCCGACTAAGAATAGAGATCGGAGATCCGGATGGCTTCCACCTTAGTCGACTACTTACAGGTGGGGAGCATGAATTAACGCAATCAACATTAGGGTAAACCACACAGCGTAGACAGTCTCCTGCATTCCAACCCGTTTCAACGGGGGTAGCTGCGGGCTCAAATGCATATACCCCCAAGCAGAACGAACGATAGCAGGCAGATAAGCTACGGACACCAGGATGGCAGCGGGTAGGCTGTGCAGTCGGGTAGCCGCAATAACTACACCAACCGTTAACATTGCATTGTAGGTATTGTTTTCGCGTCCACACTGCAGTCTGCTGGTTTCGTTCCAGGTCTTTTTTAACTTCACAGCTGCCAACCACATCTTTACGTAGAATATTCCGCTACTGTAGTACCCTATGCAGCCGAGCCAGATAAGGGCTATTTCGAGATCTAGATGATGTACTACCGCAGCATAGGCAGCCGGAGCCGTGAGAGTTAACGCGGCGACACCAATAATCTCTCCCCACTGAGAACGATCAAGCCGCTTACGCCCACTAAGTTTGAGCAGAGCGCTGTGAACACCGAACAGGACGAGTGCACCCGCCCCTACCGTGAGAAGCGGCATCGCTCCGGAAGTCGCTAACAACAGGCTGCCCAACAACGCCGCCATTGTTCCGAAGATAGCGGCCCAGCCCCGGGTTTGTGGTGTTGATCTGCCGCGGATGAGCAGCGATGCAGCTTCACGCCCTATGAACAGGGCGGTGACTGTACCCGTGATGAGCAACCAAGCAACTGGGGCAGGTTTGCCAGCGGCTGCAAATCCTAGAACCATGGGCGCATAGAGAATTACCCATGCGCCATGTTCCCTGGGTATGGGGGGCGACCCAAGTGGTGCCCTGCTAGCCTGTTCGGCGGTTCTTTCAATCTTGTTCATGGGCGATTATTGTAGCGTCGCAGATGATCCTGCAAGTTCCAGATCAATAGCTCTAACAAACAGGATGTTGTTCTCTTTATGAACGTGTCTATGCGTATCGGTTTCTAGGGCATTCAGGCCGTCAAGCATTGCCAGATAAGTATTGCATGCACCGGATGGGCGCGTAAAATTGGCCGTTAACCGTCGGATATCCTCCAAAGCTGAGCCAGTGGTTTCATGTTCCGATTCCATCGCAGCAATAGGGTATCTAACCGAAGGAATATGTGAGGTAACGCCCAGCTCCCGCATTTCCTCAAGCTGCTTGATCAGCGGAAATAACACCATCTCCTCTTTGGCAATATGTGCTTCAAACTCTGCCCGTAGTACTGCAAATATTTCGCGTACTTCGTACAGGTGGTCAAATCGCTGCCCATGTGCGTTGCAAACCTTCTCAATGATCGCTGAGAGACGCGGCATGCTCCATCGTACATATGCGTGGTGAGTATTGACTATATGGTCGGCCAGTACGGAGAGTGGTACCTCATTCCAATCTGGTTCTGGAAAGGCAGAACTTGTGGAGGTAACTCCCTCCAGGTCTGCGACGACTGCTTCCAGAGAGATGCCTTTTTCCAGACAGGCCTGATTCAGCGGCTTGCGGCCGCCGCAGCAGTAGTCCAGCCCCCATCGTTCAAATACTGACGATCGTCCGGGTTGCTCTACCATCAATTGCCCTACTGTAGCCGCTTTGTCAATGGTTGACATGGTCATTCTCCTTAGGTTGCTAACAGTCATAATTGGATAACATTATCCATATATCTATTATATGGCGTATCCTTGTTTATGGCAAGAGGGAAGACTCCTTATTTAGTCCTCCGGAAGGTGGATTTTACGCGGTAATGCGCCTAACTGCCCATGTTCCGTGACTAAAACACGTGAATAGGCGTGTAGAAATGGCAGTGCCAAAAACGATAGGCTTGACTGATGCTGCGCTAACTGCCATAATACAATTAGTGATCTAATTTGGAGAGTGGGGAGCCACTCACTTAGGGAGCGAAATGATATTCTTGGAGGCCTCGCGCGTATTGGTTGGCACAATCCAGGGCGGCGCATTCTGGCGTCGCCCGGCGATACACTGCTGCCCAGTGTGATGCCTCGGTGACGTTTTTCCCAGTTTGTCGCCATCGTCCGAATTAATATGGACGGTGGCTTTTTATTTTGGAGTTAAACCTAATGGAACCGAACTATTCCGAACCTCTCTACATGCTGCGGCACAGCACCGCTCACCTGCTTGCACAGGCTGCTGGTGAGTTGTTTCCCGGGGTGAAATTTGCAATTGGGCCACCTATCGAAGATGGTTTTTATTATGACTTTGAGTTTCCCAAAGCAATTAAAGAAGACGACCTGCCTGCGCTGGAAGAGAAGATGGTGGAGATCAGCAAGCGTCGACTACCAATTACCCGTGAGGTGATGTCCCGTGAAGCTGCCAGGGCCCACGAAGCGACGCGAAACCAGCCGTACAAGGTGGCGCTTATTGACGACCTGCCCGAAGGTGAGGAGATCTCATTTTACAGACAGGGCGATTTCATCGACCTATGCCGAGGCCCTCACGTGCCGGATACGGGTGCACTTAAACATTTTCACTTGATGCATATCGCTGGTGCTTACTGGCGGGGCAGCGAAAAGAATACCATGCTTACCCGCATTTACGGCACCGCGTGGCCCAGTAAGGAAGAGCTGGATGACTACCTATACAGGCTGGAGGAAGCGAAAAAAAGAGACCATAAAGTTCTAGGTAGAGAGCTAGGCTTGTTTATGTTTTCGCATGACGTAGGTCCGGGACTACCGTTGTGGCTGCCAAAAGGCGCAACGCTTCGTGACACCCTTGTCGATTTCATGAAGAGCGAACAACTAAAACGCGGGTATCAAGGCGTTGTTACGCCTCACATTGGGAATGCGCGGCTCTATGAGAGAAGCGGTCATCTCAAGAACTACAATTCGAAGATGTTCCCGCTGATGACGGATGCAGATGAGGGAGAGACCTATGTTTTAAAGCCGATGAACTGCCCTCACCACATTATGATTTATGCCAACGAGCTACACTCATACCGCGACCTCCCCGTGAGGCTTGCAGAATTTGGAACTGTCTATCGTTATGAACAGAGCGGCGAGCTCACCGGAATGTTGCGGGTGAGAGGCTTTACCCAGGATGATAGTCACCTGTTTGTTACACCCGGCCAGCTTAAGGAGGAGTTCAAGGGAGTAGTCGACCTTATGCTCTTCACTTTGAACCGCCTGGGGTTGGAGGATTACCGCGTTCGGATTGGTGTTAGAGATCCCGCTGATGACAAATACATAGGCACCGACGAGAACTGGAATGCCGCCGAAGAGGCCATTCTTGCTGCTGTTCAGGAGCTTGGTATGGAATACGAAGTATCCAAAGGCGACGCTGCATTCTACGGTCCTAAACTAGACCTGATGGTGCGTGACGCACTGCGTCGCGAATGGCAGATGGGAACTGTGCAGGTAGACTATAACCTTCCTGAGCGTTTCGAACTGGAATACATTGACGAACAGGGGCAGCGGCAGCGACCCATTATGATCCATCGTGCTCCATTTGGCTCGCTCGATCGCATGATAGGTCTGCTGGTTGAGCAGTACTCCGGCGCGTTCCCGTTCTGGTTAGCACCCGTCCAGATATCGATCATCCCTATTGCCGATAGGCACGTCGACTATGCCTCCAAGTTGCGCGATGACCTTCGGGCAGCTGGTTTTCGGGCAGAGGTAGATGGGCGTAATGAGAAGATGGGCAAGCGTATTCGGGAGGCAGAGATGCAGAAAATCCCCGTGATGCTCGTTTGTGGTGACCGAGACGTGGAGGCAGGCACCGTGAGTGTTCGCCGACGCGGCGAAGGTGATCTTGGAGCAAAAGGCACCCAGAAACTCCTTGAGTACCTAAGAAGCCTCCTTCCTGGCAGTTAGAGTGCATTTCTTTAGTCGCCGTGAAGCGGACCGGATTTCTCATAACGGCGTTTGGAGTGCATGTGGCAAAGCAGGCCCCGGAGGCTAGTATTGGTACCGGCAGTCAATCCCAAAACGGTAAAACATTCGCATAAGCTGAGGATGGCTCGAATCTCCTTTGGTACGAGCCTCCTGCTTGTGTGCGCGAAACTTGTGTTGGCGATTGTCACTGGCTCGGTAAGCATTTTCTCCGAAGCCCTGCATTCTGGTGCCGATCTTTTTGCTTCTGGTGTATCGTATTTTTCAGTACGATTCTCAAGTACACCGCCAGACAACGGTCATCCTTATGGCCACGGAAAGGTCGAGAGTCTTTCTGCGCTGTTCGAATCTGTACTTATTTTCGTTGGTGCAGCCCTGGTGCTGGCAGGCGCTATCGCGAGGTTCAGGAATCCCCATGTACCGCACGTTACCGGTCTGCGTACGGGCCTCGTATTAATGGCGGTTTCTTGTGTCGTTAACATTGTGCTATCGGTAGCGTTGAGGCGCACAGCACACCGTGAGAATTCCCCAGCGATGGACGCTGATGCGAGACACCTTGCTGCAGATGCAGTTACCTCCGCAGGTGTGTTTTTGGGTCTCATTCTGATCCGCATGACGGGGCAGGGTTTGTGGGATCCAGTGGTGGGCTGTGCTGTAGCGGCAGCCATGGTTGTGACAGGGACGAAGCTGTTTCGTGATGCCATTCAGCCGCTGATGGACTCACGGCTTCCCGAGGCTGATGAAGACCGAATACTAGACGTATTAAATCACGATGAGCGTGTGCTAGGGTATCATAAATTGCGGACCAGATGGTCGGGCCCCATGCGTGAGGCTGATGTGCATGTGCAAATTGAGGATTTGGTCACGCTGCTAGATGCCCATACGCTGACTGAGGAGCTAGAGGATAAGATACGGTCTAGTCTCCCTGGCATACACATTAGTATCCATATAGAACCGTTTCATGCAGAAATGCGCCACCAGCGCGAAGTCACTGCCGCAGCTCAGGTAGAG
The DNA here is from genome assembly GCA_021777995.1 of bacterium. Classification (GTDB taxonomy): domain Bacteria; phylum Armatimonadota; class Chthonomonadetes; order Chthonomonadales; family Chthonomonadaceae; genus JAJZFK01. Next base: position 39,538 of record JAJYCW010000018.1, on the reverse strand, counting down.
GAAATAGGGCACGGCAAAACTGAGAGGAAAAAGCCTTAATGCAGACAGTCCTATTGGTCGCGGTTCGCCCTGGGTCCATGCGTCTTCTGCATTCTGTGCTTTCAGGTGGCACGCTCGTTGTTTGGATAGGTGCAATGTTGATGTTGCTCCATGGTCGTCGGTACTATCAGAAGCTGACAGAACTCACGCCTTGGTCTCACGCTGTTGAGTCGCTTCCGCGACTAAGCATCCTGGTGCCTGCCTGCAATGAGGCCGCCACCATTGAAGAGGCTATGCGCAGCATACTTTCGTTAGACTACCCTGATCTTGAGATAATCGCCGTAAATGACCGGTCGACCGACAATACGGGAGTTATTCTAGAGCGGTTGGCGCGACAAAATCCTGTTCTCAAGGTGTTACATGTTTCTGCACTTCCCAATGGCTGGCTAGGCAAAAATCATGCCTTACAAGTTGCGGCGAATGAGGCTACCGGTGACTGGCTTCTTTTTACTGATGCAGACGTGGTATTCGAGTGCGATGCACTTCGGCGAGCAGTAAGTTACGCCGCACGTGCGAACATAGATCATCTGGTCATTACGCCGCGTTGCGATACCCGCGATTTTTGGGAACGCCTGTTTGTTAGCTACTTTGGCCTCATGTTCTGGTTTCGCAGCCGTGCCTGGACTGCATCGGACCCACGACGAAGCGCCTACGTTGGGCTCGGTGCCTTTAATATGGTACGTACCTGTGCCTATAAGGCATTCGGTGGGCACCGCGCGTTGCCTATGGAAGTCGTAGATGACGTGAAGCTAGGTAAAATCATTAAACAGAACGGATTTAAAACGCAACTGCTGGATGGCAGTGACCTTATTTCGGTTCGCTGGGTAGTGGGGTTACCAGGGGTGATAAACAGTCTAGCCAAGAATGCCTTTGCAGGATTTGAGTACAGCCTGCCTGCGGCAATTGGCGGGATTATTGCACTCGCATACACCGGGCTGTACCCGCTATTGGCACTCCTTCTGCCCGGGCATTTTACCAGGCTAATGGCGCTTGCAGTTCTCGTTATAATGGTCATTGGGGCCCGGGCTGTTCGCAGCCTTTCGGGTGCATACATGTTTTATGGTCTTGCCTACCCGTTGGCATCGATCTTGCTCATGTATATCATTGCAAGAGCAACATGGATTGCATATCGCCAAAACGGAATTGTGTGGCGCGGAACGCTTTATTCGCTAGACGAATTACGCCGCGGTGTTGTGTAATCTTCATAATGGAAGAGTTTAATAGTAATTTACATCGGGTGCAAGAAACAGAGCAGCGAAATTCTCGTACGGCAAATATGGATGTGCTTGCCCCAGACGAGCTCGTTCGCCTGCTTTTTGAAGAGACCGTGGATGTGCGTCAGGCAGTTGAAGGCGTTTTACCTCAGCTTACGGAACTAATATGCTTGGCTGCACAAAGTGTTAATCAAGGTGGGCGAATCATCTATGTTGGTGCTGGCACCAGTGGTCGGTTGGGCGTGCTGGATGCTAGCGAATGTCCGCCCACATTTTCGGTGTCTGCTGATACCGTAACCGGAGTGATTGCCGGTGGAAATACGGCACTTACCAAGGCTGTAGAGGGTGCAGAAGATGACGAGCATGCAGGTGGGGCAGAGGTACTTGAATTAAAGGTAAATTCTAAGGATGTGGTAATTGGAATTGCCAGTAGCGGTAAAACACCTTTTGTAGCGGGCGCATTGCGGCAATCGCGAATATTGGGAGCAGTAACAGCCGTAATTGTAAATGTGAATGGATCGCTATTAGCACAGCATGCCGATTATTGTCTGGCCGCTGTCACTGGACCAGAGCCGTTAACCGGCTCTACCAGGATGCGTGCGGGGACGGCACAGAAGATCATTCTTAACCTCCTTTCGACATCGGTGATGGTACTGACCGGTAGAGTGTTTGGCAACCTTATGGTAGACGTCAATGCTTCTAATGTCAAGCTTAGAAGCCGAGCGGAATGCATTGTAGCCGAGGCGGCAAATGGTTCACTTAGCGAAGCGCGGCAAGCATTGTACCAAACTGGTTGGCGATGCAAGCCTGCAATCGTAATGGTGGCAGCCGGCCTCGACCTGGAGGAAGCGGAGGCGGCACTTGTTCGCTACAAAGGTAACATTAGGGCATGTTTAAGCTCTGTTGCCGGCAGTCCTCCAAAGGCTCTATGAATGCACTACGGTATATTAACGGGAATGTGCAGTATACGGTGATCGATAAACAATGAATTATGGAAAAAGATAACTTGGCAATCATCAGTCGGGCCGTGGGATCTTTCCCATCATGGAGATGCAATTAATGGAAGCTGGCAGCGCGCAGCCTGAGAAGGGTTCCCCTCCTATACGTCGTCGAACTGCAAGGCCCGGACCTGTAACCGCCCCGCCTCCCGTTCCGCGGACGCGGCTTGTAATCATGGCTGCAGCCATTCTTGTAGTAGGCGTAGGGATTGGTGGTGTCATCGAGCGGCAGAGGCACAAATCGCAGGACATAGTTGCCGTTGTTAATGGAAACATTATACGCAAGCAATTTTTCTATCATCGACTTGAGCAAACGGCTGGTGTCCCCGTGATTCGCTCGTTAGTTCAGGATCAGATGATTCTGGCCTATGCCAAGTCTCTGCACCTTTTACCTTCGGAGAAGCTGGTCGATGCTGCGGTAAAAGATGTTACTATAAACCCCAATTTTCTGAAGCAGCTGCAGCAGAAGTTTGAAACACCAGATGAACTAAAGTACGACCTTCGTGTGCAGCTTGCCAAGGCTGCCATTCTATCTAAAGGCGCTCCCGTTACCGAGGCCGAGATGCAGGCGTACTACTACAAAAACGCGGACCCGCATACACCCAACGCGCTTTTCTACCATCCCGAGCAGGCAAATATTGCGATTATTGTTGCCCCGTCAAGCAAAATCGCCTATGATGCACAGCATGACTTGTTGCTTGGCGTTTCCTTTTCCGATGTAGCTCATAAGTACAGCGTTGATTCGAGTTCCGCGGACGGAGGTTTGCTGAAGGCACCCGTTCTGCAGGGTGGTCCCGCCGCTAAAATCCCTGGGTTACTGCCGCTTGTTTTTGGCACGCCCATCGGCCAGACTACAACACCGCATGAATTTACTATCAATGGCACGCCCAGCTGGTGGATCATTCGCGTGCTGGACCACGAGAATACGCACACGGATCCATTTAATCTTGTTCGTGAACAGTGTCGCATTGGCGTGATGATGAGTAGAGTTACCGCAAGTTCTCAAATTTCAGTGGATCGGGCATTTTCCGCGTGGAAAAAGAAGAACATCACGGCACAGGCATTCTGGCCGCAGTACAGTTCCACAATCGCGGCAATGACAGGAGGAAATTAGGTAACTATCCCGGAATTTTTACCGGATTGTTGAATATTTCACAGCAAAGTATTGACGAATCGCGATATTATAGATGTGTGTGGTGGTGATAAGAGTTTAGTCGCGGTCAGGGCGAGGCTAAATAAAAGAGTTTCAGATAAAGTGTTAAGTTGGCACGAAACTTGCACAAATGTGATGTGTGTATACCCTGGCATGGGGAACCCGGCTCATTTGTCGGTCCGCCACTTGCAGAAGTATAATTGTGTAAATTTGTACTCACAAATATGAGGAGGAAATCAGTGAACCTATCTCGAGTTTCTCGGCTAGTAGCAGTGGGAGCTGCCGCTGCCGCACTAACCGCAATGTCCGGTGCAGCTGCATTCGCAGCCCAGCATTCGCTGGCATTTGCCGGTGGTGTATTCAATTACAGTGGTGGCACCCTTTCTGCTTCGGCCACAACCGTTGGTCTGACATATGATGGCAGTGTTGTAACAACCAACATTCCTTACACCCTGGACTTTACCGGTATGCTGACCGGTGGCGGCACCCACAACGGCACCCTTACCGGTATCACGTTCGACATTAAGGACAAAAACGGTACCACCGTATTCGCGGGCACTGGCTCAACGTCTTCGTTCTTCGTCAGTGGCAACTCTGCCAGCATCCTTGGCAACTTTACCACCACCACCGCTGCCTCGCCGGTAGCGGGCATGGTTCCCGGTGGCTCGTACAGCATCGGTCTGTCTGGCTGGAATGGCGTAACCACAAGTGGTAGCGGCGCTGGCGGCACCTTTACCACCTCAGTACCTGAGGCCGGTACCTCCGCTGGTATGGCCGGTCTGCTCATTGGCGGCGGCCTGCTCGGTCTTCGCCGACGCCGCAAATAAGTTAGCTTTTAGCTGGCTTATTCTCTCCAAGTGAGAGGCAAAGGGGGGTGTTGTGGATTTTCCACTGCACCGCCCTTTTTTTGATTCGTGCACCTCGTGAATGCCCTGGAAGCGAACTTGTAAAGTCGGTGGACCGTGTAAAAAATGATCGTCCATTTGCTCTGGTATGTCGACTCAACTTTATGCAAGTTGGCACGGTTAATGCACAAATGTATATAGGGCACAATTATTCAAAATTGGTTGTATTCTGCCCTGCGCTTCGTTCTAAACGCTCGTTCTTGGTAAATCGGGTTTAAGTTTTAAGGGGGGTAACATGAACAGAAATCGTTTGTTAAATGGACTATTTGTCGGTGTATTGACTTCCGTTAGTCTTCTTCTGTCGGCCGGATCGGCCAGCGCTACGGTACACTCACTATCTTTTTCCGGTGAAGTATTTCAATATAGTGCTGGTGTTTTGAGTTCTACCAATGCCACGGTTCTCTTGTCCTACGACCATAGTCCTCTGCCAAATTCGACCCATAACTACACGCTGGATCTTACTGGCAACCTGTCAGGTGGGGGAACTACGAATGGTCTGCTTACAAATATGAACTTTCAGTTCAAAGACAATGGAAATGTAATATTTTCGGGGGTGGAGGCTGCGCCCGTGCAATTTCATGTTGTCGGTAACTCGGCTGCGCTCCTAGGTGAGTACACCAACGGCGTAGCGATTAGTCCCGTGGCTGGCATGGCACCAAGCGGTTCGTTTTCTATCGGCCTATCCGGATGGAATGGAGTTACCACTTCGGGCAGTGGTTCCGGAGGTACTTTTACAGTAGTTCCCGAAGCGGGATCATCGGCTGCAATGGCTATGCTCATTGTAGGTGGATGCGTGGTAGGCGTACGCAGGAGAAGGACAAAGTAGGGGTTCATCTTCAGAACCTTGCCCGAGGGTGCAGGTGTAGCCGAGCTATTACCGCCGCCCTCGGGGTGACCATGCCTATACTAACGCAATCCATGCACGGCTATTATTCGCGGCTCTGTTTGGTTCGCGAGCCACATCCTTTGCATTTCATAAGAACCTGCCAGGCTGGTCCGCGAAATGTGTCTTCGATAGACAGCTCTACCCTGGGGACCTAGGTGTACCGGGGCTGTTCGACGTGGCAACTTCATCCCGAGGCACCTATCAAATGTCATCCCAGTAAATGTGCAAGTTGGCATAGTTTGTGCATCTATGGTGTTAGGCACATATTAAATTGAAATTGCTTCCTGCCTGGTGCCTCTGCGTACAGATATGACCTCGGATATTGAGTTAGTTAGTTAGTTAGTTGGTTTAAGGGGAAAAATATGAAAACACATCGAATCGTGACGGGTTTCATCGTCGGTGTTTTAGCTTCAGTCAGTCTGTTGATGTCGACAGGAACTGCAAATGCAGCGGTCCATTCGCTGTCCTTCTCGGGCGAAGTATTCAACTACAGTGGGGGCGTTCTCAGTTCAACCAATGCTAAAGTGTTGTTGTCGTACGATCAAAACGCAGTCGTGGTAGGAACACCCTACACGTTGGATCTTACAGGCACATTGTCCGGCGGCGGTAATGCAAATGGGCTTCTCACGAATATGGTCTTCGCCTTTAAGGACACTGGTGGAAACACCGTATTCTCTGGCAGCGAGGCTGCGCCGGCGCAGTTCCATATCGTTGGAAACTCTGCCGCGATCCTGGGTGACTACATCGGCTCTTCGGTGAGCCCAATTCCAGGCTTGGGACCCAGTGGATCGTTTTCCATAGGGCTATCGGGTTGGAACGGGATAACAACGTCCGGCAGTGGCTCGGGAGGAACGTTTACAACAGCGGTGCCAGAGGCTGGCTCTTCGGCAGCAATGGCTATGCTGGTAGTGGGTGGATGCATTGTTGGTGTGCGTAACAGACGAAGATAACTGGTTAAATTACGTAACGTCTATCTGTGAAGCAGTTGCAGGAATGCGGCTGCTTCACAGAATAAGTCATATGTAACGCAGTGGGCAGGTAGCAAACTAAAGACGAATCACCAGCAGACACTTCAGGCCAACGGATCTAGTTGACCAAAAGCGATCAAGGACTTCGTGGGTTTTGGTGGATGGCGCGTCATCGGGCACGTAGTCGTTGATTGCGGGTTTGCTGTTTACTGGGCGGCATATAGTGTTGCGGGAGCAACTTGCTAGTAATTATGCAGATTGGCATGGTAATTGCAATTATTGCAATTAGGCACAATTACCATGGTGTAATTGGATCTACAAGGGAGTAGCACGGCGATTTCGGTCTCTGGTCTAATGCTAGGAGAAATAATGTGAACACATCGCGAATTAAATCTCGTTTGTACCATGGCGCAATAGCGTCATTATGCCTTCTCATGTCGGTCCCTGCACACGCAAGCGGTCACTCCCTTTCGTTCGCAGGTGGGCTTTTTAACTACAGCAGCGGAACATTTTCCAGCACGGGGTCAACCATCGTTTTATCCTCCGATGGCTCGTTAGTGAGTACCGGCAGTCCGTACACGCTGGATTTTAGTGGTACTCTCACCGGGGGTGGAAATACCAACGGTTCGCTATCCAATGTGGTGTTCGATATCAAGAATTCAGTGGGAACAACAGTGTTTGCTGGGAAAGATGCAACACCGGCAATGTTTGTAGTCTCCGGTCAATCGGCCGCTGTGTTAGGATCATTTACCACTACTACCGCACTTTCTCCCGTTGCAGGAGTTACACCAGGAGGTTCGTTCGCTATCGCTCTATCTGGCTGGACCGGAGTTACGACCTCGGGTAGTGGTTCCGGTGGTACGTTTTCGACGTCAGTACCGGAGGCCGGATCCTCGGCTGCATTGGCATTCCTCGTGCTTGGCGGAACAATGGCAGGAATTCGCCGCAGACGCAGGTAAGGGTAAAACCGCACGTGCCACTTCCTCTGCCAGGGCGCCAGCAATGAGCTGGCGCCCTGGTTGCGTTTTTGGATCCGTTCGTGTCCCCGTCGCATGAGCATTCAGTACCCACGAAGTTGTAATACATGGCGGCACCGGCACGAAGCGGTGACTGTTAAACGAAAAACAGGTGTTACAACAGCTTTTCGCAGGAATTATCGGTATCAACGGCGCATAAAGACTTGCATGAAATACAATGTGCGAGAGGACGGTTGAACATGGCGAACTTGCGACTTGGGATTATTGGAACTGGCGGCATTTCACGCGGTCATATTGAGCGGCTAAGTGCACTGAATGGCGTCAAGATTACGGCAATTTGCGACATCAAGCCCGACCATATGCAGCGTACGGTAGATAGGTTCAACATTCTGGAGGACGCTCAACGATTTGATGACCACGAAGCCCTTCTTGCAGCTGGCATCACGGATGGGGTTGTGATCTGTACTCCTCACACTACACATTTCGATCAGATCATAAACAGCCTTGCAGCCGGGCAGCATGTTTTAAGTGAAAAGCCGCTAGTGTGTACGGTTAAGGATGCCCACCAGGTACTAGAGGCTGAACAGACGAGCGGCAAGGTGCTTGTGCTGAACTACCAACGCCACTACCAGCCCGAATTCTTGTACATTCGCGACGTAATTGCATCGGGAAAATGCGGCCCAGTTCAGTTTGTTCAGGGCCTGCAAGGTCAGGAGTGGCTACGCAACTGTGCAAACAGCTGGCGACATGATCCCGCTTTAAGTGGGGGTGGACAGTTAAATGACTCTGGCTCGCATATGCTCGCCGTGCTTCTTTTCGTAACCGGCCTTTCTGTGGCAAGTGTCGGGGCGTTTATTGACAATATGACGGTTCCGGTCGACATTAATTCCGCGCTTTCCATCAAATTTGTTGGTGGAGCACAGGGCAATGTCTCCGTTGTAGGGAATGCTACCAGGTTCCACGAGGATATAACCATATGGTGCGACCGGGGCATATTTTTTATGCGCAATGGTGTGCTTGAGGTGGCTGATGAGCAAGGTAAGCTCTTTAAACCTGCTCCAGAGGATTTGCCAGCGGGCAGTAACCCCGACGTGAATTTCGTGAATGCCATTCTGCACAATGAACCCATTGGTTCACCTGCGATTTGGGGCTTGCGTGTTATCGAACTTACCGAGGCAGCCTGGAAATCGGCTGATACGGGGGGAATCGCAGCCGTATAGTTGACCAATTAGATCGTAATTCGTCCAGCTTCGCCATACGATGCGCGTTTTCTATAATGAGGTGATTGAGGTAATATTCATAGCGAATGAACACAGATTACTGCGGTCTTCGCACAGATAACCAGTCACCACAAGCAGGTTGGGCGCAGGTGATGCCATTGCACCGGATGCCGGTGCTAATCAAGACCTCTGCCCTTATTGCGTTTGGTGTTTGGGTTGCACACGGAACAGTGACCAGCTCACATGCGCTGGTCACTATGTTTCTTGGTGCCGTGCTGTGGGCAGCGCTGTACGGCATCAACGAGTGGAGCGACCTGCGGCTTGAAGCTGGCATTGCGTTACCAAATAGTTATGGGTACGTGTTAAGCGTGGTCGCCGCGTTCACCACCATTGCCGCGGGCCTCATATCATGGAAGATTGGGCTGCTGTTCGCTTGCATGATTCTAAGCCAGGTGCTTTACTGCATTCCGCCCTTTCGGGCCAAGCGCTATTGGTATTCCGCACTCGTGTTGAGCGGTGGCATCAATCCAATGCTCCGGTTGGAGGCCGGTGCTGCGCTGGGTATGCATAGCGTTCCCCTGCAGCTTATTGCTGTTTTTATCCTGTTGCACCTTGGCGCTGCCGTTCGATCTAGGTGCCTTTTACGCAAGCGCGATCTAAAACTTGGATATGTTGTTGCGCCGCCCAAAACAGAAAGATTCGGAATTGCCGTAACGGTGTTAGGATTGTTAGGCTCGTTTTTGGTCTGCTACCTTGAAATAGTTCCGCGTTTTCTTGCACTGTTCGTTGCGCTTGCCTCGGGGTTCGCCGTCTATTCGTGGTCAAGCGAAGATCGTAATCTGGGCCAGCTACGGCGGGCCTGGTTGTGGTTTGCTGTGCTGGCCGTTATATTTGTGGCGATCCTCGCGCTAAAGCGGTGACGCTACGGATTTAGCTGTTGAAGTTGAGGTAAGGTGAACAAGCCATCCTTGCGTATAGGCTGGCCGTCAAAGTAAATTGTGCCACCGCCATATTCAGGTCGCTGTATACACACCATATCCCAATGTATCTGGCTTCGGTTCCCGTTGTCAGCTTCCTCGTAGGCTTGTCCTGGTGTAAGGTGGAAACTCCCAGCGATCTTTTCGTCGAAAAGTATGTCCTTCATGGGGTGCAGTACCTTGGGGTTGAACCCTAATGACCATTCACCAATGTATCTTGCACCTTCATCGGCATCCAGGATTTCGTTTAGTTTACCGGTTGCCGCACCTGCAGTTGCCTCTACTATACGACCGTTTCGGAAGGTGAGCTTAATATTACGAAATACCGTCCCACGGTAAAGAGTATCGCAGTTATACTGAACGGTTCCATTTACAGATTCGCGAACCGGGCAGGTGAACATTTCGCCGTCAGGTATGTTCCTCTCGCCCGCGCAGCCAATTGTAGCTATGCCTTCTTTGCTGAAAGTAAGGTCGGTACCTGGTCCGGTTATGTGAACTATTTTAGTGCTATCCATGAGTTCCTGCAACGGCTTCATAGCAGTAGCCATCGCTCTGTAGTCTACAGCTGCGCAGGCGTCAAAGTAGAAATCCTCAAACTGTTCCGTATTCATTCCAGCTGCCTGGGCCATACTGGCATGGGGCCATCGCAAAACGACCCACTTTGTGGAGGGAACACGCACGCCTGAGTGCACGGGTTGCATCCAGTATTTCTCATACAGTGCTAACTTATCCGCAGGTAAATCGCTGAATTCGCTGATGTTGTGGGAACCGCGCACCCCAACATAGCATTGCATCTGCTGCATTCGAGATTTCTCAAGCTCACCAATCATGGTCATCTGTTCGATCGTTGCACCGTTGATAAGTGCATGAAGCACGGATTGCTGGTAGGTAGATACGAACGGAAGACCGCCGCGTGAGGAGACTGCCTGTATAAGAACTCTCGTAAAATCAGAAGGAATGTCGAATGCCTCAATGAGGACGCACTCTCCGGCAGCCACTTGCATTGAGTGGTCTACGAGCAGGTCTGCCAGCTTGGCAAACCGCGGGTCTTTCATGGTGGGGCTCCTTTACAAAACAGAAGATGACAAATGCCAATAACATAATTACCAGGCACCATCCCGAAGGTGAGGGTGCCTGGTAAGGGTGCGAAGAAAAACCTGAACTACTTGTTAAACAGAGTCACGATGCTGTTGTACAGCTCAATAGGTACTGTGCGCAAGGTGCCAACAGCCTTGTCGATGTCAACTGCAACGATGTCTCCACCGCGGGTGGCCACCATCTTGCCAAAGTCTCGTTCATGTACGCACTGGGCCGCCCGTATGCCCAATCGGGTGGCAAGTACCCTATCAAATGCGCTTGGTGCGCCGCCCCGTTGAATGTGCCCGGTTACTGCCGATCTGGTCTCCAGGCCGGTTCTTTTCTCTATCTCTTTGGCAAGCCACTCCCCGACGTTTCGCTCACCAAGGATCACGTGTCCGAAGGCGTCGAGCTTCTTTTCCGATTCGTCGAGATCGGGGAGGTCTACACCTTCAGAGGCTACTACCAACGCATAACCCTTGCGATCGTGAGCCTTCTTAACCTGTGCACACATTGCATCTACGTCGAGCGGCACTTCCGGCAGTAAAATGTAGTCGGCACCTGCAGAAATGCCCGTATGCAGAGCGACCCAGCCAGCATGTCGGCCCATGACTTCCAGAACGATAGCTCTGCTGTGCGATCGTGCGGTATCCCGAAGCCTGTCTGCTGCATCCACGTTCACCTGAACAGCACTGTCAAAACCAAAGGTGTAGTCGGTCTCGCTAAGGTCGTTGTCCATCGTCTTGGGGATGCCCACAGTAGAGAAACCATCTTTAAAGAGCTTACTGGCCACGCCTAGCGTGTCTTCACCACCAAGAGCCGCAATTGCATCCAGCCCAAACTTCTTGAAATTGTCTTTCACTGCCTGCAGTTGCGCGGGATCTTTGTAAGGATTAGTACGGGAGGATCGCAAATCTGTTCCTCCCTGCCTGATCAGCTCTTCAACTCCCGCCACAGTTAGGGGAGCGTCGTCAATGATGCCCTGAACCAGGCCCTTCCAACCGTACCGAATTCCATGCACCTTAAATCCATAATCCAGGCCACGAAGCACAAAACCTCTAATCGCCGGATTAAGGCCGGGGCAGTCTCCGCCGCCGGTCAATATTCCGATCTTCATCTGTGAATCCTCCTTCGCTCGTTGTCCTCAACCACTATAAGGCATCATTGCCGTTGAAATCTGTTGTAGTCTACCCGAAAATTGCAATGCCGTTATTTCGACTTGTGAGGAGCTCTTTTGGCAGGTGCGTATAGCTTGCACAGGGCTAAACCTGACACTGAATGCTCGGTGCACCTAAGCGGGTATAATCCACGTGTCGTTAACTGTGTAGGCAGTGTAAACTAAAAATGGTATTAGTTTCACAATCCAGGAGGGTCCCTTTGTTCTCGTACAGAATTAAGCGCGCAGCGGTCGTCGTTGCGCTCCTGTTAACATTCATGCAGATGCCGTGCCGCTCTAATGCGCAAGTTCTAAATCCGGCCGTGCAGCAGATCGGTTCACTCTTTAGCATTGGCGGGTACTTTTTTACATCGGGCTCTGCTAGAGCTGCCTTTGGAAGCACAAAGTTCTATTCAGAAGCCTCGTATTTCGGTAGTCCTACCAATTTGGGCGCCCTGGAGGTCTCCGGCGGAGTACAGATTGTTGGCGCATCCGATCACTTTTTTCCGTTTACCGGTGGCAGCCGCTTAAGCCTTTACGGTCCATCAGTGCGGTTTAGCACTTCTCACCTAAGAAATCGTTTACGGCTTTCGTTAACTACTGGTTACTATGTCACCTCTATTAGCACGATTAGTGGGCATAACGTAACTACTTTGGCCCCTTCGTTCGAGATTGGCCTTTCTCAGCCGCTCGTCAGGTATGTAACGCTCATTGGTGGATATCGATTTGGTGCCAATGTTGATCACATTGATACGAGTGGGTTTTATTTTGGATTGCGCCTGTTCTAGTGTGATTTGATGCGTGGGGGAGAGAACATAACTTGAGGATCGCCGATTTCCGCAGTGACACAGTTACGCGGCCGTCGCAATGCATGCGCGATGCAATGGCTGCTGCAGAGGTTGGGGACGACGTTTACGAGGATGACGCTACTGTTAACGCTCTTCAGGAAGCAGCGTCGGCTCTCACGGGCAAAGAGTGCGCACTCTTTACTGCTAGCGGAACAATGAGCAATGCGATTGCGTTGAAGGTGCACACCAATCCGGGTGACCAGGTGTTGATGGACGAGAACGCTCACTCAATGGTCTATGAGGTGGGACTTCCGGCAACGATTGCACAGGTTCTTACGCGGCAATTCCGTAGTACTCTTGGCGTCCCGGAGATGACATCGATTGCTGCCTGGCTGCAGCCGGAAACTCTACACACACCGCGTACATCATTAGTGGTTTTGGAAAACACGCACAACCGTGCGGGCGGCGCTGTGATTCCGCTGGACGTGTGTACGGCGGTGTACGCAACCGCGAAGAACGCCGGAGCTGCAGTCCACATCGATGGAGCGCGTATCTTCCATGCATCTGTAGCCAGCGGCATTTCCGTGTCACAATTCGCGGCCTGTGCAGATACCGTCACCTTCTGCCTTTCAAAGGGCCTGGGATGCCCAGTGGGGTCTGTGCTGTGTGGGTCTGCGGATTTCATAGCGAGGGCACGGCGCGTGCGCAAGATGCTCGGTGGTGGAATGCGGCAGGTTGGAATTCTGGCGGCAGCCGGGCTCTATGCGCTAGAACATAACGTCAAGCGGTTAGCTGATGATCACAGTCGCGCGAGGGCCCTTGCAGCCGCGTTTCATGGTGACGTTAATGTGCAGCCAGTAACTACTGAACCTGCAACCAATATGGTCTATTTCAACACAAAACTTCCCGCACAGGACGTCTGCACACAACTTGCCGAACAGCATAACGTTCTATGCAATCCCACGGCGCAATACACACTCCGCATGGTGACCCACCTCGATATCGATGATGAGTGTGTTGATATGGCTATTAGTGGCCTGCGAGCAGTGTGTAAGTAACTACTGCCGTGGGAACTAATGACATCTAATTCCCTGTTCTACTATCTTGAGAGCCGGAACTTGCCAGGCATGTTTTGGCATCCGTGCAGGAGACCACGAATAAATGGCACGAGTAATCGGTAAAGCGCGACCCCAGCGCGGTAATACAGGAACCAACATTTCAGAAGGAATCATCTTTCTGGTTCTTATTGCAGCTATCGTTGGTGGCTTGTATTACTATTTTTTCATTTTCAGAAAGTCCGCAAGTTACGCCCTTGGTGAATTCTTCGGTGATGTTTCTGCAGGCGATGCAAAGTCTCAATACGCCATGTTAGATGCCGCAGACAAGGCTTATTGGCCCACAGAGAAGAAGTATTCGGACGATACTGGAGTGCCGCTGGCTCATGGCTACACTGAACGCATTGAAAATGTTGCAATGAAGCCGCCGATTATCAAAGGTCAGGGTCTGGCGCTGATTGATACAACGCTTTCGGTACGCAGTAACATGCAGCATGAAGCGCTATACCAGGCGGGAAAAACCGATACGGCTAAGGTTGCATGCCTAATGCACCAAGACCCAAATGGTGCGTGGAAGATCGTGCTTTCTCGCTCCGATTTGCGGCAACTATTCAAGATCACCCCAAACGCACCAAGCTCCAATTTCTAGGTGGTGCGTCTAATTCGAAAGGTGGATGCGTAATTGGTCATTTGTTCGAACTGCCAACATCCTGTAGACGAGACCGCAACCGATACTTGCCCTATTTGCAAAACTGCTCTCAATGCCAAGTCGGCTGCTGAAGAACCCCAGGCATCGGCTGTACCGACACCAGCGGTGTTGAATGTTGCCGCTGCAAGTCCTGTGTCGTCGTTGCCTCCCCCCGCACCTGTTACCGGTGGCTTTACGCGCAAAATGACTCTTAGTGGTGAGTATATTGATGTCCCCAATCCCACTAACGCTACGTCGCCCAGACCCGGAACGATCCCGCCGCCTTCGGGAGCCTCGCCCTCTCGCAGCGGCGCTTCGGCCCGCACCCGAAGCAAAGAGACACCAACAACGAAGAAGAGTAGCTCCAGTGTTGCCGTAATCGTTGTTGTTCTTCTGCTTGCTGTGGGGTGTATCGGTGGGTATGTGTGGTGGACTCACCGTACCAACCCGCAGAGCCAGGCTCAGAAATACGTAGATGCGCTGAAAAGCCAGGATTGGAATTCATTGTACAGTCTTACGGATTTCTCCGCACAGGACAAACAGAAGTACCCAGATGCCGCCAGCTTCTCTACTGCGATGAAAGCTCAACCGATACTCGGTATCATTCTTAAGTCGCTTTCAAGTGCAAATCTTAAGGCACAGCCACCCACTTCTAACGATGGCAGTAATGCTGTGGTCCCTGTCAGTCTATCGTTAAGTCTGGAAGGCCATACATTCAACCATACCATTAACCTCAATTTGGTGAACAAGAGCGGTTTCTGGATGGTTAAGCCTACCCAATCTATGGGAATGTAGTGCCGCTCAATTGGGGTAGCCGCTTCGTCTAGTCCACATTGCTACGCCCCTGATGGTGAAATGCTAGACGATTAAGCTGGCTTCTCGCGTGCCCTCGAGTTGGGATGAAAGTGCCTCCATACTTTTATGCAACTGACACAGAAATTTGTAATCAACGGGCTGTCATACCGATGGTAGTACTGCAGGGCACACGAAGCAATACCTTCGTCGAAATGCGAAATCGGCCCACCATCATGAGGCGACCTTCTCATAGCCTTTCCCTCGTGGGGGCAATTTCTCTGGTCTACCCAGTTGTGTAACGACCAGCCTTTCTGCAAATGGGTTCATTCGCATGGAATGTTTACTACAGTTTTGTTCGAACTGTTAAGATGCCTAATAACATTGTGTGGTAACATTGTTACATTCCTTTTCGTAATTGTCAGCGTGTGGCTAATTTTCCGTCCTGCTGTGAAAGGGACAGATCACGGTCTCATTAGCTCGTAATGGGCTGCAGGAGGTTTTGGCTGTGCTTGCAACCAACAAGGCGCTCTCCAATCTAAACTGGCGGCATTCACTTACAATTCTTGTGATGGTGTTTGGTGCCTTGGCCATCCTCACTGCAAAGCCCGCACAGGCATGTAGTATGGGGAATATGCCTTGCTGTTGTCACACGCTGCCCTGCAATCAGTGCGCAACGGCCGGCCATGCAACGGGTAATGTTAATTCCAGCCAGTGTCACGGTACTTGCTGCGTGATGCCGCAATCTGGGGCTCCTGTTTCGCCATTGCTGGTACCGGGTTATGTTCCCATTCCTGCCATTTCGTTGTTACCCGGCACTCAAGTATCGTTATCGTTTGCATCGTTAGGCGTACCTGCGCTAATCCGTAACCTCGACCTTGCTTCAACAATAATCGCCGACGCGCGAACTTCTAGGGCCCCGCCTGTTCTCCGGTAAACACACGTAACGGTTTGTACTCATAGTGCAATGCAATTCGGTACAGTTCCTTCACATAGACGTTGCAACCTGATGATGCGAAGCTTCGCGGCGTCGTTATTGCGCGGTGAGGTGGGTGCAATTACTATGAGATGCAGCATTGCACGCGTATTTCTGCTTTTACCCCACTGGAGAATTGAGGCTAATGAATAATTTAAGCCGTCGGTCTGTTATTAGATCGCTGCTGGCTGGCGGAACTGGCGCAATACTAGGTTCTTCGTCTACTGACGCTGCGGCACAGACGAAAAGAGAAATGGGATACAATGGGCCGTTGCCTACAGACTGGAGTATCCCTTTTGACCCTGCGGCAACCCGACCACGCTGGTATCCCCGAGACCTTCCAACACCTGGCGAGGTAGTGCATGAATATCACATCGAGGTGCTGTTAACTCCGCACGAAATGCTCCCTATGGCTCATTTTCCTGCCTATACATACAACGGTACCGTGCCCGGGCCAGAGCTGCGCGTGAAAGAAGGAGAGTGGGTCAAAGTCAATCTTCTAAACAAAACCCACGACTTTCATACGATTCATTGGCACGGAGTGGACGTCGAGTGCGAGATGGATGGCGTTCCATTTGGAACACAGTACCCCGTGGGTTACAATCAGACCTTCCAGTATCTGTTCCGCGCTCAGCCGGCAGGAACGCACTTCTATCATTGCCATCAGATGACAAATCTGCATGTTCAGGCGGGCCTATATGGGGCAATCATCATAGAGAGTGCCGATGACCCTGTCCGCAGGCAATTCCCTTATACCCGCGACTATACGATGGTATTAAGTGAAGTTGACACAAACTTTGTAGAGCAGCAGATGAACGAGATGCAGCTCATGGGCGCTCAAATGGACTATATGAGCCGGTCACCAGCTATGATGTCTAAAATGAGCGGCGAGATGATGGGCTGGTTCGCTTCGAAGGAAGCCTTTCTCGCAGCCATTAAATCAGGTTGGATACCACCCTATGCCTCCAGTATGGCCGGAAAGTTCCGTCAGATAAATCCAAACTTCTTCATGATTAACGGCAAAAGTTATCCTATGGCAGAGCATGTTCGAATTCGCCGAGGTGAATTTATCCGCATCCGCCTTATAGGTGCTGGAATGATGCCGCATTTCATGCATCTTCACGGGCACAATTTCTGGCACGTATGCCAGGACGGGGCACCGCTGCAGAGCCCGATGCAGATGAATACGATTCCTGTGTTTCCTGGTACCACCTGTGATATCATCGTGGAGGGTACAAACCCGGGTAACTGGCATTTTCATGATCATAGTGACCTTTGCCTCACTAACAACGGAGCTTCGCCCGGGGGCATGATGACCATGCTAATGTATGATGATGCGGTTGAAGCAGGGTTCACATTTCAGGAAGTTCTAACACTAAATTCGTAAGGGGTACGCCAACATGACACCAATAAAATCACATCGCCGTACATGGCAAGCGGGTGCGATAGTGAGCTGTCTGATCATCTGTTGTGCATCGGCGTACGCGCAGGTGCAACACACTCCTGTTCCCGAGCAGCCTTCGCTTGCACCGCAGCTCGAAATTGATGGCAGCGGAATTGCAACACTCGAAGGTAGATTTCCAGAACACAATGCTCCAGGCGGAGGCAAGATAAGTACGGGGCGCATCAACTTTTCAGATTCGTCTCTCGTTATCGGCGCGTCTCAACGGCTTTACCGCGGAGGTGGAATTGGCAGCCTGGTATTAGGAGTAACCACCTCGGATAACAGTCTGAATTCCTCTGGCACTGGTCTTTTTCTACACCAGGCGTATCTTGATTATGCAACCACACCCTTCGAGGCAGTTATTGGGCGTACAGACGTTCCCACGCAGCTCATCACGTTCCCCACGCTAAGGGGGGACGATCTTGTAGAGTTCACTGGCCTGCTCAATCCCTTTTCATCTGGCGGCAACGTTCAAGAACATCGTTATAGCAACCAGGTGGCGCTAACCTTCAACAAGAACCTTCGGTATTTTCTCAACCTCCACGCACAGCATCTAGTTGACACAGCAGGCAGCAACGGTGACCAGACAGGTATCAACTCATATGGGGCGACATTAAGCTACGAGGGCGCACCGGTTCTTGCTGCGATGGAGCGGGTGCCGCAATGGGGGCTTGGGGCAGAGGAGCAGGACATAGCAGGTGCCAACGGAGGAGCTAACACCGCGCTATTCGGCGGCTTCGTCCTCAACCTTAAATCGGATCCCATTGATCGTTTCGACCTTCGATTTCAGGATACGTTTACTACGGGTAACTCTTTAAGGACGTTCGGCTCGGTAGAAGACACCTATCGCGCGGCTGCTAACAGCGCTGCCATGTCGCTAAGGTATCTTCACAGCCCGTTTGGACGTCCTGCCTATCAGGTTGCGCTAACCCTGGGTATTAGAACGTACCAGAACGTACCCAATAGTTCCACATTTGCTATCGCACTCACAGGAGTCAAACGGCTTGGAGAAGGTTTTGACCTAATCGCTCAATATACCTATCAACACTGGGCATCCGCTGGGGCAGCTGTTTATGGCGGACCCGATAACAACACCATTCAACTGGGCTTTGCGTACAATTTTACCGACACCTTTAATCAGCACATTGCCCCAAGACGGTCGCTGCTTAGTTTGCAGCACCAATATATTCCGGAGTAGAAAATGAACTCTCGAAAATTGCTGCTTATCGCTGCGGTGGTGTGTGCGGCCTGTAACCATGGAATGCGTGCACAGGCGGCTTCTGGCGAGGCAATGGCAGGGTTAACCGTACTAACGCCGACGGGATCGTTTGTGGTAAAACCTCATGAGAACTGGGCAAAGCTCACCGGGTTTGGAGCCCAGAGCTACTACGTAAAGATGATGTCGCTCATGATGGTTTCAGGTTCGGGCATGCATGATATGAACGGTATGAGCATGACTGCACCACGGAATTCCGATGCGGGAGCATTGACGAATCCGTCTGCATCGGATATGTGCAATGTTCTTGTTAACCCGGCAAAACCCAAGCCAGTTGTGGGCACAAACATGCTACGCATTAAGGTGACCGACGGTGCAGGTAAACCTCTCGCGGGTCTGCGGATGACTGCCACAGTGAAAATGGCTTCAATGGACATGGGGACGACGCATCCTGTTGTCACTGAGCCCGCGCCGGGAGTATACGTTGTCAGCCCAGATTTCAGCATGCAAGGTGACTGGATCCTCGTTCTTAGCGGTGCAATGGCAGGCGCGCAAATGTTGAACCGAACTTACACCTTTCAGGCAGGTGGCGACCAGGACTGGTCTCAGCCCGCAAGCGATATTATCTTCACCGCACAGCCCCAGCATCCGCTAAAGGTGGGCGACAACAGGCTGCTGCTTAAACTCACCACACCAGACGGCAAACCATTGAAGGACGTATCGGCGTCGGCAGTGGTATCGATGGTCTCGATGAATATGGGATCCACTTCCGTGAATGCTGTACCGGCAAAAGAGGGTGTGCTTTCACTACCAGTTGATCTCGCAATGAGCGGAAAGTGGTCTGTGATGCTTAAGGCTGTCAGGAACGGAAAGGTAATCGCAATGCGTTCTATTGTGCTTATTGCACCTTAGCGGTATCCCAAATTGCTGAAGCGAGGTACAGCTTGTGCACCATGGTATCAGGCACAAGCTGTGCCCAACCCTGCAAGGTGCTCTTAGAGATTTCGGGTACCAATGGCGCAAGTCGATGAAGTAGAAAGCTCCAGTTAGGTGCCGATCTAAGCACCATTGTCCGCTCATGTTGTTGCGTTCACACCTTTAATGTGCGTCTATGATCGTGTGCTGGCAAGCGGTGAACACGATTTCTGAACCAATAAGCCGTCAACGAGCGTAATAATAGTGTGTCACGTCTCGTCACTTCATACTTAATAGGCGGTCTGTTGACACTAAATCACTATTCTGTTATACTTTCACTATAGCCGCCGCGTTTTTGCGGTACCCGCTTACTGTGCAGTTTGTGATGGAGAGGTGGGGGTCATGTTAGGACTCACAAAAAACCAATCCAGTGACATGGTGCGTGTTTCCTTACGCGCACGCATGGCAGGCATGTGCCATGGCAATCGGCACGGCGTGTTGTCCAATACAGTGTGTCATCGAGGGCGCCTACACCATCTTCAAAGTTCCGGAACAGTTCACTTTTTTGCTGGCCCGTTCTGCGTCTCCGGACGAGAGCGGGTCGTTGTGTTTAAGGATGGAGACAATTCTGCATTATGATGCTTACCACCCGCACAACATCATCGATGAACCAGGAGGTCTTGGTACTAAACAGTGATTACGAACCACTCAATGTCTGTACCGCAAAACGAGCCATCGTCCTGGTGTACATGGGCAAGGCCGAGGTCCTTCATGCAGACCCGAGTATTAGGGTAGTTAGCCCGAACAGGGTCTTTGAAATGCCCTCAGTGGTGAAACTGAGGACGCAGATAAAGCGACCACTGCCAGAGCTAAAGCTTTCGCGCAGAACGATCTTTGCGCGCGACAATTATACGTGTCAGTATTGCGGTGTCATCACGAAAGAGTTGACACTAGATCATGTCATACCGCGTCATGCCGGCGGCCCTGCCACCTGGGATAACCTGGTAACCTGTTGCCGCAGGTGTAACACCAAGAAGGGGGACAAGTTGCCGCATCAGGTTGGAATGAAACTAGCCAGGCCACCTCGGCGGCCGAAGTACACCCCCTACATTAGTCTCACGAAGTATATCACAGGTAGGAAAAACAGTGTCTGGATGGATTACCTTCCAGCCTTTGCAGACATTGTTGACTAAGGGTTGTAAGTGCTCGCAGCCGTCACTGCTAGATGAACCGACGGAGAGTCTCTTAAAGACAAAACTGTACATTGGCTGGTATTAGTCGTTTGGCTCTTGGACAGAGTGACGTAAGCGGGATGTTTTCACTACTGAAGATCGTGTTCAGATTTTTTTCAAGTGGCGAGCTACCCAAGTACGATTCACCAACCAGTTAGCATTCTCCCATCATACTGGTCTACCGCAAGAGTGGCGCTTAAGAAGGCTGCTGGTACGGGAAATAGATCAAAAGGTTTAGAAATGACAGACGGCAGGATGTTCCTTCTGGTAAGGTCATCCTGCCGTAGTTTGTTTGAGCGCAAAGCCCTGCTTATTTAATCGATGCGAGATCTACAGCTGTGGTCAACTGCACTGTCACGGGATGTGTCAGTTGCTGGGCATTCATTCCACCGCCGCCCATGCCACCGGGATAGCCCATGCCGCCGCCGCTAGCGAACCCGCCCATGGGTGCACCAGGCATCCCCTGAAATCCGCCGCGTCGACCAGCAAAGCCGCCGGGTCTGCCCATCATTCCACCTGGGCGACCATACCCGCCGGGGCCCATCATTCCACCCGGGCCGCCGTACCCACCTGGAGCACCCGGCATGCCGCCGGGACCGGGATAACCGCCAGGGCCGCCCATCATTCCGCCGGGACCGCCGTACCCACCCGGTGCACCTGGCATACCACCAGGCCTACCATAACCTCCGGGTCCCATCATCCCGCCAGGAGCGCCAGGCATGCCACCCGGGCCCATCATTCCTCCATAGCCGCCGGGAGCGCCAGGCATGCCGCCAGGTCCCATCATGCCGCCAAACTTGCCACCACCCATCTGACCAGGTGTACCGTATCCACCCATTCCAGGTCTACCACCTTGAGCGGCCTGCAGATTCTCGTTGGTATCACCCTTCACCGAAATCGTCTGCGATACCTTAATTAGGCGACCTGCCGTGTAGGCGATGTAGATGTCGCGGCTGAATGTGATGTGCGGATGCTGGATGGCGATTCCGCCAACATAGACATAGGGCGGAAGGTGCATGCCACCCGTTCCAGACTCGAAAGTCTGGTGAATGTGGGCAGTCGGGTAGCCGTTTTGCCATTCGAGATCCACCAGCTTACTGCGTAAGGTGATGTGCGACGTATCGCGATCCGGAATGCCGTTTATATGAATCCTCTGGTCAGGAGACGACCACGTTTGCCCAACTTCTACAGAGGTATCTGGCAGTGTGGGAAGTGGTACCGCAGAGCCAACTGAGGACTCTTGATCTACTCGGGATTGCGATGGCGAAACGGATGTGTACTGGTAGTGGACGTTGCCCAGCGGATCTATGACCTGGTATACCGAAGCGCTTAGCATGTCCTTGGGAATGGTGATCTGCTGGCCATTGTTCAGCAGTGTAAGTTTGGTAAGCTTATTCCGTACCAGTGCCTGACTGCCGTCTTCTATGTCTAGCAGTAGATTTGCGCTTGCCGATGAGATGGGTACATTGGAGCTAACCCCAGTGTCTGACTGAGATCCTACAAGCGACGTATGTACGTTTGCGTTGTAGAAGAGCGTTTGACCCTCTGGATAATGGTAGCGCAGCTTAAGTATCGAGGGACCGTCGTGAATGATATTCGCAACGTTTACCGTTATCTGACTCGTGCCTGCCAAGTCCATGGAGTCTTTGTTGCCGCCGCCATTTGCACTGGGTTCAAATAGCTCGGCTTTAATTGTGTGCGTACCGTCTTTTACACCCGCCTTCGTGTTCCAGAAGTAGACGAAGTAAGGGTCGGATGACGAAAACTTGGGAGCCAGAGCCTCTACAAACTTACCATCAATGAAGAAGGCGACTGAACCACCAGGGCTTATGCTGGCCGCGGGTATCTTAATTGCGACGGTTTCGCGAACTGTTGCACCTGTCGGTGGCATTCTAATGGTAAACGGTGCACCCTGCGCCGACGCCCGCATCGAGAGACCTGCAGACCCCAGCAACAGCGCGCCACAAATCGTGGGCATAGCGTTGCGACGAAACATTGGATGACCCCCTTCTGGGCTGACGTACTAACCGGCGTCAAGTTTAACATAGTTCGCATTATAAGTCAACTGTTATGTATTTGCTATAGAGCTGGATCGCAAAATTGCACAAGTTTGTTAGGTTGCGCATGATGCTCATAGGATATAGACGCGTAATTAACAACCTTTTTGTTGCCTAGGGCGCCTGTAAGGTTCATATCCTACACGTACGCTATGCGGAACGAGTACAGGCATTCTCATTCCTGGTAACTAATCGTTGATGTGCGAGGTTTTTAAATGCCGTTTGTGCAATCACACGGAACCACACAAAATAGGTTGTATGATTCCGCAACATCTATTTTAGGGAGCGGAAGGGCTTTCAATTAGCACCAACCTGGCTACACGCCGCGCGTAGCAGACCGTATGAAAATGCTCGCGACCATTGGGAAGTAAAGCCATTGGCTAATGGAGGGTTCTAGAGACCATGGGGACCCATGGATCTTAGTAGCGACTATCGGGCGGACGCGCCAGGAGTAAACCGCGAGCTCGTTACTATGAATTGCACAAAACCCGAATATCCCCCAATCAGCGTATAATCGGTATACGTGCTTGACAGCGTTGTCGAGTGTAAGCTAACATCAATAAGAATGAGATGTATTTGTCCGGTTAATAACAGCTGACGGTAAGAGTGTATCTCAACCGATAATTCGGTTACATTTTAACGGACGGTGCTACTCGCGCTTGTGTAAACGGTTACGGAGGCATTGACTATGGATACGCGTCCCCTGGGTGATACAGGGTTAAATCCGTCGGTAATCGGTTTTGGATTGTGGACAGTTTCAACCACCATGTGGGGAATTTCAGATGACGAGTTTGGGAAGGATCTATTGAACCACGCTTTCAATCTCGGCATTACGTTTTATGATACTGCGGATGTTTATGGCGATGGAAAAGGCGAGACACTGCTAGCCGATGCCCTGGGCGCTCACAGGGATGAAATTGTGATCGCCACTAAATTCGGTTACGATTTTGTCAATTATCCCGGTGTACAGGCGGGGCAGAGGGAGCGGCCGCATGACTGGTCGCCCGCGTTTGTACGCGCCGCTTGTGAAGCGAGCCTGAAGAGGTTGAATACAGACAGGATAGATGTCTATCAGATGCACAATCCTCGCATTGAGGCTATGCAGTCGGAGGACCTTATTAGCTGCCTTGAGGACTTAAAGGCGGAAGGCAAGATCCGCTTGTACGGTGCCGCTCTTGGTCCCGCGCTAAAGCCGGAGCGCCAGGTTGACGAGGGCCTGTATGCAGTAAAAGAGCGTAAGATGCTTGTGCATATTATTATGAACATGCTAGAACAGCAGTTGAGCGGTCCTATCTGTCCCGCCGCCAGTGAGAATGGTGTTCCAGTTCTGGTACGCGTACCACATGCCTCCGGGGTTCTGGAGGGCGCCTTTGATGAAACCATACAGTTCTCACCAAACGATCATCGCAGCTTCCGGGTAACTACTAACGAAATGCGTCGGGCGTGGTTAGACGACGGGATTAAGAAGCTGGAGATGCTGAAATTCTGCTGTGAGGATGCGGGTAGAACACCTGCCCAGATGGCGCTGCAGTGGGTGAAATCACATTCCAGCATCCGTGGCATCTTTCCAAATATATATGACCACAAACAGCTAGAAGAATTTGCAGCCACAGATACCACACGGCCATTTAGCCAGGAAGAACTAGCTAAAGTAGCAGAATTGTATGCCAACGATTTCTATCTCCACAGAGAAACCGCCAGCGTCTAGCGGTTGGATACGGCGATCCGCCGTGAGTCTGCAATAGGGTACCATGGGCACATACGGCGGTTCAGGACGGTTGGAAAGGATTTACGGGATGGAAAACAGGGGACGGACATTTGTTCAGTTTGCGTTCTATAAAGTGGCTCCAGAGTGGCGTAGACAGCCGGATGATGTAAGAGCGAAGGATAAAGCGGAGTTTGAATGCGCTGTAGAAGACGCCGCGGACGAGATGATGATGCGCAGCTATACGCTAACTGGCATTCGAGGCGACGTCGATATCCTGTTGTGGTCGGCTTCACCAGATATCGATACAATTCGCACCAATACGGCGAAGCTAATGCGAACCGGGGTTGGCCGCTGGATGACCCAGCCGTACTGTTATCTCTCGATGACAAAGAATTCGCAATACAAAGATCCTACGGCGAAGGATGAGCCGGAGGGGCGACGCCTTGTCGTTCGTCCAACAGGCAGGAAATTCCTGTTTGTCTATCCGTTTGTCAAAACGCGGCCATGGTACATGCTCTCACTTGAAGAGAGGCAGAAAGCCATGGTGGGACATATTGAGGTGGGTCACAAATACCCCACAATCAAGTTGAATACGACCTACTCGTTCGGCCTGGATGATCAAGAGTTTGTTGTAGCATTTGAAACGGACGTTCCTGCAGATTTTCTCGACCTCGTTCAGCACTTACGCGAGACTGAGGCGAGTGCGTATACGCTGCGTGATACACCTACATTTACATGTGTACAGGCGTCGATACACGAGGCACTGGAAGCATTGGGCTAGAATGCGCGAGTTTACCAGGTTGCTTAAAAACGAGGCCCTGAGGATGGGTTTCCATATGGTGGGTGTCGCATCTGCGGCACCCACCATTTTTCATGAAGAGTACCACCGCTGGCTTGCCCAGGGGATGCACGGCAGCATGGAGTACCTGGCCCGGAACCTCGATAGGCGCCTCGACTCCAGAATGCTGCTCGATGGTGCGGCAAAGTCTATCCTTATGGTGGGGGTGAACTACTATAGCGATGAACGGGAAGGACCCGGCACCCCTGCCACGTGTAACCCTCGGGAAGGACTAATCGCCCGGTACGCTCGCGGTACCGATTACCATGAGGTGATGTTGTCTGCCTTACGGGTACTGGAAAATTGGGTAAGTGCACATTACCCAGAGGCGTTGAGCCGATGCTACGTGGATACTGGGCCGCTTCTGGAGCGTGAGACGGCTCAACGAGCTGGCCTAGGGTGGGTTGGCAAGCACACCCTGCTTCTAAATAATGAGTGGGGGTCGTATTTCTTTCTGGGTGCAATGGTGACAAGCTTGCCGCTGGAGCCCGATGAACCTGCCCAATCCCATTGCGGTACCTGTACGCGCTGCATAGATGCCTGTCCTACAGGCGCTATTACTGAACCTTACGTTGTAGATGCCCGGCTATGCCTGTCTTATCTTACAATAGAACAGAAAGAGACAATACCTGGTCGGTTTTTGAAGGCAGTTTCTGGGAGTCCCTCGCGTGTATTTGGATGTGACATCTGCCAGGAAGTATGTCCGTTTACTAACAGGTTCAGCAAGCCGATGACATGGCCGCAAATTGAATCGCGTATTCCATCTGGTTCCATCAATCTGATCTCGATGCTAAACAGCACTCCACAACAATTTAGTGAGCAATTTCGTGGTTCACCACTTAAGCGTGCGAAACTACGAGGAATGCAGCGCAACGTACTTGCTGCTATGGGCAATGGTGACAGTGCCGATGAGCTGGCATTCATAGCGGACGTGGCAGAAACCCATGAGGAAGACCTGGTAAGGCGCCAGGCCAATATTATCCTTGATAACGCCAAGGAATCTGGGTAGCAGGCGAATACGCTGCCAACTCAACACAGGGTCCAATCGGAATGCTGGGTAGTATTCCAATTGGACCCTGTCATAAGGTGTGAGCACCGCTCGTAACGGTTAAGTCGGTTGCGGTGCCATTGTACCTGGGTGCGTTACAACCGTGCTGCGTGCAGCCCAGTGATGTGCAGTGACACAATCTTGTCGTGTCCCACATGCATTGTTATCACCCTGCCGGTTAACGGATGTGTGCCAGGCATAGGGCGCTCGAGAATGTCTACAGGCTGTACCGTTACTCTCCTGGGGAAGTGCAGTGTAACGGTTGTGTTTCGCCCCCGGGTTTCAAATATCCTTAGTACTAGGCCGCGGCCCGACTCGTCGTGTTTAAGTGCACCAGCCTCCACATCGTTGAAAGTAGATTTTAGTGCAATTGTAGCCGGTGTGGCACCGCCTCTGTGTGTACCGGTTACGACAGCGGTTAGAGGTACGTTAATTGATTTGCCGGCTGCTTCCAGATTAGCATTCTGCCAGTTTCCAGTATTTGTCGTAAGGCTGTAGGTGAACACTTCCTTACCAAAATCTGGAGTGGGATCAGGGCTGCTTGTCGATCGAAGCAGGCTCAAACGAAACCGGGCACCGTCGGCATCGTTACCATTCTTGCAGTTGTTGAGCACCGTTACGCCGTAAATGGGATGACCCGGTGTAACGTTCGCCAGTGCGGCACCAAAGATATGCATCTGAGGATTGACCGGCAGAATTACGGAAACGACCGTGCCCTTGGTTGGTAGTTGCACGCGAGTACCATAGATCTGAGTGGGCTGAGAGTGAGAACCGTCCGCCTCCAGGTGATACGGAAAGTGCATCCACGTTTCATCGGATGCGGAACCACCTGTCACCCAGTCGGCAAGCAGAAGTTGCTTAACGATATGCTGGCCAGTAGACATCACAAACGTAACGCTGCCAGACTGTGTTCCCATAGCACCCGCGCCCAGTGCGTACAACCACTGGCCAGAAGTTGCACCAGCCAGGGGTACATCCTGTCCATTGCAGGCAACATTGTCATCGCCAGGTTCAGAGCCGTGGAGCCATACTGGTATCCGCTGTGCACCTAGGTGATGTAAACCCTGCGTTGGAAACAGTGAACGTACGTAAGTACGGCCCTGTCCGTCAAAATCCTTTGAGCTGTCTGAATTAAAGAAGCTCCGCAGTTGCACCATATGAGCATGCGTGACTACGGCTTTTGTGTAGTCTGTCATGTTCATCCATGATTGACCGGGGTTTTCCTGGCCATTATCGGGGCGGTTAATGCTGCCGTAGGGAATCGAGACGTGGAGGGCGGGATTCGCCATGTTATATGTAAAGTCTACCTTCAGCATCTGTGCATGCTCATGCCAGTCCACAATGCATGGAATGTCCAGACGGTCAACATTCTGGTACAGGGTTATGTACTGCCGATACACGGAAGCACCAAGTGAGTGAACCACCTCAACTACCGCATAAACCGGACCGTTAGATAGCAGCCTTACCTTCGCTCCCTGGTCAATGAGAAGAGTGTTTTTACCCGTGTAGTTAATGTCCCATGCATTGCCTTGATCGCCCAGCAGCTCAAATACATTCTGAGGTTTACCAGGCTGCAGTACCTGCCTGCCGGTGCGCATATCGGTGAGCGAATTGAGCAGGCCGTCGGTGCGGTTCACGACTGCTTTAAGGTATCCATTGCGTAGCACAATGGTATTGCCAATTGTTTTTACTACCAACGTTGGATGAATGGTAGGGGAAAGAGGTGAAAGCCAATAGACCTTCTTGCCAAAACCAGGCACATTTTCCGCAACAAAAACAACCGTATGGTTGTCTTTTAGCTGCACTGGAAACCGCGATCCAGAGGAATCGCGAACGGAGTGATATTTGCCGGCATCTGGTACCGATACGGTCGCGACATCGGTTCTTTGCGTTGAGAGCGCATTCCAAACCACTACCGGCTGTTCACCGCCGCGTGTACCCACGGTGGAAGTGTGCTCTGTGAGTACCTGAAGGGCTGTGTTCTGCTGTTTGCGGGCCCAAACGTCTGCCGGGCGAAGCCGGTTACGCATCCAGATATAGGTAGAATGAATTGCGCTTCCACACATGATGTCATGAAACTGCGCAAATGCAGTTGGCTTCCACGCAGTACGAAATGCCTTTGCAGGATACTTTAATCCTACAGTGGAGGCCAGCGACGAGTAGACCTCCGATGAATAGAGTTGATTTTCGTTGCGCCGAACAGCGGTTTTCAGGTCCGCATGCGTGGTGTAGCAGCCGGTAAAGGTGTACTGTAGATCGGTGTCTACAACGGGCAGGCTTTTAACGGCTGGCTCTTTGCGCAACAGATTAAAAAACGTCTTGGCTGTGCAGAACCGAATTTTTGGCAGCAGAGGATCGGCCTGATAGCCTTTACCCGTGAGGATCTGTTGTCGCGTTGGCCCGCCACCATGGTCACCCACGCCAAAGACAACCAGGGCGCGCTTTACATCATACTTCTTCTGGTTATGCCATGGACGCACAAGCTGATCGATCTGAATAGGCTCATCGTAGCTGTCAGTATTCGCTTTCAGCACTTTTGAACCGTCTGGCGACTCCCACCATGCCAGCCGTACTCCGTCTCCACAGCGCATATGATAGAAGCTGTTTATACCCGCTAGTCGCATGAGTTGTGGCAGCTGCCATGAGTGTCCAAACGAGTCAGGAAGCCAACCTGTCACCGCATAGGTGCCAAAGTTCTTTTTGAAGTATCGCTGTCCCAGGAGGAATGAACGAGCAAGTGCTTCACCCGTTGGCAGGTTTGTGTCGGATTCGTTCCACAATCCACCAACAACCTCCCATTGTCCACGTTTTTGTGCGGCTTCCATTGCCGCGACTTCGGCTGGATAACGCTTCTGTATTGCGGCATATGCTCCTGGCTGGCTCTGCACGAAACAGAAATCAGGGAAGAGCTTCATAAGGTGTAGGACGCTTCGCCACGTACGTTTGCACGTGTCGATTGTGTCCGACCAGGGCCACAGCCAGTTCATGTCTATGTGGGCGTGCCCCACGTAGTCGACTTCATAACCCTTGGCAAGTCCTTTAAGGGCCAGCAGAGGTTGACGCGCATACGCGAGGCGCTTTTCAAACTGGGCACTTGTAATGTCATGCAGTGTAGGAAGGTCAAGCCTCGTTGCACACTGCTGAAGGGCCGCGGAGATCTCCATCGCCTTCTGAACTGGTTCGTTGGGCTCGAGTTCCTCAAAAAACGCCGTTTCCTGTTGTAATTGATCCAGTTGTGGCAAGCTCAGCCCCAGGTAGACAAAGTGGAGTTGCCCAGGGCCGGTAATATTAATGCCCCGAATGGCAATTACATATTTGCGGCCTGGCACTGCCTGCCGCGTGAGAACCATGGTGCCGTCGTTCCAGGAAAACGTCTGCTGCTGCATGCCGTTCACATAGATCTCGCCCGCGTCGTCTACACCCGCATCAAGGCGAAGCGGCTGTCCTGCGGTGGGGATACCTGAAATCTCGGCTGGAAGCACGATAGTCTTACGGAACCAGACTTTTGAGTGGTCACCTTGCCATTGATATCCTGTTTGTACCTTTGGCCAGCTGGAGGCATTGTAGGAGGGTCGTTCTCCCCCAGAGATATCGGGCTGGTGGAACCTCCATGTGTTTAGCGGAACCAGCAGCTTTGCTTGTAACTGCGAAAGCTGCTTTGATAGCGGCAGCGGCTGCTGAGCATGACAGACAGATCCTGCAAGAATCAGCAGTGCGGCCGCAGGTAATAGTCGGCGCATAACGTTAAAACATCCTTATGATTGGGGTTATTGCCCGCAGCCCGCAAATTGGGAGTTGCGAACACCAGAACTTATTTGAATAGTGGTAACAGCGATCGGAATTCGGCTGTGCCGGCCTTCTCCAGGAGCTCATACACCGCGCTCTCAACGCAAGTAAGCACAACGCCTGCGTTCTCCATGCGCCGTAGCGCCAACGCATGTCTGGCAGGCGTGCGTGCGGTCACGGCATCACAAACAACAAACGGGTTAAAGCCGCAATCCAGAAGATCCAGGGCAGTTTGGCACACGCAAATATGTGACTCAACACCGCACAGGATCACCTGCTGACGGTTATGGGTCTGGATGACTGATCGAGCGTTGTCGTCTGCCATTACGCTGAAATGCAGTTTGTCGAGTGTCGCAGTTCCGGCGGGGAGCGCGTCTAGCACCGAGGGAACTATGCCGCCTAGGCGATCTGCATTTTGCGTGGTTGCCGTGACCGGTAGGTTCAAGACCGCAGCCGCCTTTAGCAGCCGAATACATTCTGCCTCCACCGGTGCTGCGTCGTGTTGAACGTTCAGCAATTTGGCCTGCATGTCGACTACCAGCAGCTGTGCGGTTTGAATATTGAGCGTACTTCCGGGCATTGTGCGCCAGTCTCCCTATTATTCAAATATAGTTTAAGTTAAACCACAACCAGCAGAATTCCTTCAAAGGTTGTAAATAGTTGTGAGTGGTAAATTTCAATAGACTTTGGTACCGTACATGGCGGATGCGTGCCATTACGATACAGTTTGGTACACGTGTCTGCAATTCGGTGGGCAGGCTTAATGGGTAACCTGGCAGCAAATCGGGGCATAGATTGGTTGAGAAGGACTGGTGAGAAGGACTTAAGAGGGCAGCCAGCATTGGCGGCGCACTAACACTGGCACCCTCAGTCTATCGGGCATATCCGCGGGCGACATCTTTTAGTGCCTGGGCGAAGCGCAGAATGGCTGGATATCGATGTATATCCATCATATCTGGTGATGTGCCAGCATTACCCCAGTCTTCTGTAAAGGCCGCAGTGTAACCGCCCCGATAAACATCGGTGGCCACCCGAAGGTCATGCACGTCACATGGGTAGACAAACGCCACTACGGGTGTGTTGAGGTGAACCTCTATGGATCGGCGCGATACGGCCAGCTCTTTCATGATCTGGGCATTTGTGAGCAGACGAATGTTCTCAGGATGACTAGCCGTAAGGCTCTCCACGGTGGCAAGACCACTTTTTTGCATTGCTTTCAACATTGCCCAGGTGTTATGCCTCTTGTCTGTGGTAACTCCTACATAGGCCGTATGGACAAACAGGGTAAACGGTAAGTGGTACTTCTTAAGAATGGGAAAGGCGTTTCGGTAAATACCTTGATTGTTGTCATCAAATGCAAGCATGAGCGGACGTGATGGAACCGGTGCGCCTTTTATAAGATGATTAAGTAGCTGCTGCAGCGTAATCACGTGGAAATTGCCGGCGCGTATTTCGGCTATCTGCTTGTCGAAAACGGAGGTGTACGTGTCAAACCATACGGTCTTTTTGCCGACTACGTCGTGCCATACAAGCACAGCAAGATACGGCTTGGCAGCAGCTGCGCAAGGTTTGGGTAGCGCCTGCGCGCTGCAGAGCAGCGGCATTAGGCAGCCCACAAGGGCACACGCGATGGTAAGTTTGCCGCTACGCATCATGGTTGGGTCCCGTGCGTGGTTACCCTGGGCGCAAATTTCTTGACGGTTCCGCTCAAACGTACCCAAACGGGATTAAAGCCATATTTGCGCATCTCTTTGAAGGCGCGATTGTACGTCCATCCCTGGTATTTCTCGCGATAAATCCCCACCATGCATCCAGTTCTATCTGCCCCATGCTGACAGTGAACGTAAACCCTTGCTGCCGACTTGTCACGCGCTAGTCGTAACCACGTTGAGATCTGTTTAGGCGTGGGCGGGTCACCACTCATGGGCAAGTTCACGTACGTCATGCCCAGCGACTGAACAACCTTGCGCTCGGCGCGCACATGCATAGGTGCAATTCGAAGATCAATTACGGTCTTTACCCCCGCCTTCTTAAGCTCTTCAAATCCCTTTTTGGTGGGTGCGCCTCCCCGAAGAATGGTTGGAGTAACCATGGCAAAATTGGGTACGTCTTCCCGTGTAATGACCGGTTTTGGCCACTGAACAGCCGCCACTGAAACATGGCTAGGAGCTGCTACGGCAGCTGTTGAAGCAGGTGCTGCTACAGCTGGCGAGGATTTTGGACTGTTACAGCCGACTAAGGCTAATGCCGCGGCAGCACTAAGGCTGAGCAGTGGAAGAGCCAGGTGGTTGTGCTGGCGGTTGCGAGGGTGTTTCATGAGACGTCCTTATGTGTCGATGGTGCCTTCTTCTAATGTACCGCTTGTGGGTTCTGAAATAGTTCCGGGCTCCTCCTGTGCTGTCGGCAGAGAGGGCATCATTTAGAGTCGCTGCCCCCGGTCCAGCGGCAGGAAGGGCCCAGGAAGGCGGCTCAGGTGCCTTTGGATCCAGAGTACCCATCAAAAAGAGAGCATGTGGTACGGGACGGCTGGGTACGCCTGGCTGGGAATGACCGGAGACGAGAATTCGGTTTTTCCAGATGAGTGAAGTACTGAAACCAGAATCGAGCAGCCAGGCCTCCTGTATGTGCATTCGCACAAGCATGTCGGCCAGCTGAACGCAGTTGATGCTGTCCTGAGTAGCTCCCAAAATGTACCGGTTTTGCGCGTCAATCCCGACAAACGCCCGGTGCCTTGGATCAATATAATCTGACGAGGACCAACGAGCCATTTCAGCAGGTGAGAGCGCTGCGCCGTAATGAACGATCCAGCCGCCGGCTACAAATGCGTCCTCTACATCCGGCATCATCTGCTGCAGTACACGCAATGAGCCTCCTAGATGAGCCGTATACGGGAATACGATGCATGAGTTTTTGCTAAACAGTATAAGTGGCCTGCCCTCAATGCGGCTGTTGTCACCCGGATCAACCTTCTCATAAACGTGGTTAACCGAACTCAGGCATGGCCCAATCATAGCACCACCAGTACCAGCTATCCGCGCATCGGCAAAGAATGTACCATTAAGTGCAGCTTGAGCCTTGGCATTCAGGGCCATCTCTCCTACAGTCTGCCGCGTATCAAGCGCCTCGGTGGTTAAATCACCGCCAGCAAGCCACATTACCGGGAACGGCCCGTTAGTAAAGGTGCCAAATGTAACAGGTGCCTCACTGTCGATTGCGAGCATTCGCGCCGGAGGAGGCGCCATGGGTACAATGCCGTTCCAGGTATTGATTATTTCATTAACGCGCTTTGGAGTAAACCGAGGCATAAAGTACGACTGCGCAGGGCTCACTGTCCAACCGCGGTCCATGGTAAATGCGGCGAGATACCCGGCTCGTCGGGCTGCACTGCTCACCGCAGCGTCGCAGGTACCGCTGGGATAGGCAAGAAAAAGAACCTTGTGTCCTAGCTTTGCCTCAAGTGTTGCCCGAGATTGTTGCAGCTCCTCATCGAGTCTATCCGGTGTCAGCACTGTCATATCTTCCGGATGCGTCACCGTGTGAGACTCCACTGTAATCAGCCCGGTGGCTTCAGCCTCGCGAAGCTGCTGCCACGACATATGCTGCTTTTCAGTGGTGGTACCAACATAGCCCGTCTGCACAAAGAATACAGCAGGATAATGGTACTGTTCAAGGATGGGAAGAGCCTGCGTGTACTGCCCGAGCGTACAGTCGTCAAACGTGAGAAGAATCGGACGATCGGGTAATTTGGATCCGTTGGCAAAGTGGTTATAGTATTGTTGAATTGTGATAGGATGGGCGTGAGCTGCAGATAGTTCCGCCATCTGGTCGGCAAACTCACTTGTCGTAAGGTCGAACCAAACCTGCTTCTGTGGCAACACATCGTGGTACATAATCACAGGTACAGCCATGGTACCGTGAACGAGCAGGTTTGGGGCACCCGCCGTTACGTCCACAATTGTGGTTGGATCGCTTGCACTGGACGAGCCCGTTAACCTTTCCCGCAATTTCAAGCCAACAGTGTGGTGGAGCCCCAGGTAGTACCCCAGCGCACCCAGGCCTAAAATCGAGAGGGTAGCAAGGAAGACCGTGAATCCGGGGTTATCACGACGTTTCTTTTTGCGTGCGCCCCTAATCACGCGGCGTTCATGAGTCAACCAGTACGCTCCATTATGCCCAAGGATACGAGTATTCTACCTTAAGCACGCTCAATCTCTACCGGTAGGCGTGAGGCCGTAGCACACCTCCGGCATCGCCTTTGCTACTCGCATGGCCCGCATTGTGAGTCAGATGGCACGCTGCCAACTAGCTGACGAACCCATCCGCAAGCCACAAGCCCGCAACGATTTGCGATGCCGCGGCCTTTACGTCAGGCCCGTTGCAGGTGCAAGCTCACCCCCCCGTGCTTCGCACCGACCCCTCTGCACCCCTCGCTCAACGAGCGCCGCGAGTGCCCGGGAGAGGGGTGGCCGCGCGCGGCCGGGGTGAGGTTACTCACCGTGAGCAGCGCCAATAGGCTGGTGAACCTGCGCGCGGGCACTGCAGCCGATGAGCTCTGCACCAGCATTCAGGATGATAGGTCGGTTGTAGTTGGTTTGGGTAACCTCACCCCCGGTGCTTCGCACCGACCCCTCTCCCGGGCGCGCCTCTGGCGCTGAGAGAGGGGTACACCGCGGCAACGCCGTGCACCTATCGCGTTCTACAAACCCCTCTGCGCCCCTCGCTCAACGAGCGCGGCGACGGCTAACTTTGGAATTGGGTGTTGGATTCTGGTATAGTGTTTAGTCAATGGTTACGTTTGCGATGGGGGCTGGTTCGCCTCGCACGCTATCGGGCGGGATTATAAGAACATGCTTGGTAGCAGCGTCCGTTCCCTGGTGTTTCTGCGGTTTTTTTATCCATTTTCTTAACGCATAGTAGAATTTAGCGAACATCCCGTGATTTATAAATCGGGGGCATCTAGTCAGCCAACACTGCGAACTAAGATTCGGATGTTTGCGGTCAAGCTATTGCGGCGATGCACGGGGTGAAGCGGCATGCTGTGGCATGTTGATTTGTCTCAATCTCGGGTAGGAGCCTTTATGAGCATCTCTTCTCACTGTATACCAAGGGAGTCGGTCTTCAAGGCGGACAGACGCGCCACTGTTCTTAACCTGGATACCTTTTTACGGGGCGAAGTTGATGGAGCGGCATTCTTCGAGGAGAACTATTTCACCCATGGAATGCAGCTTCTGATTGACCGGGCGTTGCGCCATCTTAACGGGACCGATGCGGGTTCATCGGTATTTCTCCTTTCCCAGGCCATGGGCGGTGGTAAAACGCATAGTATGATCGCTCTGGGGTTGCTGGCGAGGGACGTTGAACTTCGCAACGTGGTACTAGGCGAGGCTGGAAATCCTGCTCGCTATCTGGGAGCTTGTCGAGTAGTTGGGTTCAATGGAAGAAATACCGATGCACGGGGTGGGATTTGGGGAGACATTGCGGCGCAACTTGGTAGCGCTGAAGCATTTTCATCCTACGTCTCGCCTATTATGAGTGCACCGGGACCCCAAGCCTGGAAGAACCTTTTAGGCGAAGAGCCGCTGGTGATATTTCTGGACGAATTACCGCCGTACCTTCAGTACGCGACAGCCGTTCCAGTAGGCAGCAGCGATCTTGCTGCCGTTACTACTGCAGCCTTGGCGAACCTCTTTGTAGCAGTTGCAGAGATGAAGAACGTATGCCTGGTTATTTCTGACCTTGCGGGTTCGAACTATGGCGGTGGCGAGTTAGCGATGGCGGACGCATTCAATCAGGCCAAACAGAACATTGCCGGTGAGGCACGCCGAATTGCCGTGCCCATCACACCTGTTAATCCCAACGGTGACGAAATGTACCACATCTTGCGCAAGCGCCTATTCAAAACCATCCCTGGCGAGGCGGAAATCGAGAAGGTGGCAGCGTCTTTCCGAGATGCTCTTCGCGAGGCGGTACGAATGAACCTGACGTCGACATTGCCAGAAACCCTCTATAGCCGGATTCTAGAATCCTACCCGTTTCACCCAGATTTCGGCGATTTGATCGCCAAGTTCAAGGAAAACGACGGCTTTCAGCAGACGCGCGGAGTTATCCGGTTAATGCAGATCCTGGTGGAACAGTTGTACGCATCAGGCCGTGCCAACACAATTGACCTTATCTGCCCGTATGACATCGATCTTAACAACGATACGCTGGCGTCCGAAATCAACACTATTAACCCCGCTCTTAGTTCCGCTATCGCACACGACGTGGCCCACCACGGAAATGCCGAGGCAGAACAGATAGACAGTGAAAACGGTAACCAGGATGCATCGGATGCTGTGAAGGTGATTCTCTTCGCCTCCTTGTCTACGACGCCAGGCGCCGTGAATGGCCTGCGCGAATTCCAGTTGGTGGACTGCCTTCAACGCCCTGGGCGTGACCTTTCCGGTTTTGCTGCAAGCGTCATGGAGAAATTGGGGACACGTGCCTGGTACCTGCACAATTCAGCTGACGGCCGACTGTACTTTAAGAACCAGCAGAATATTGCGGCCAAGTTGCGGTCTACAG
Organism: bacterium; assembly: GCA_021777995.1. Classification (GTDB taxonomy): domain Bacteria; phylum Armatimonadota; class Chthonomonadetes; order Chthonomonadales; family Chthonomonadaceae; genus JAJZFK01. The sequence goes on along the minus strand of JAJYCW010000018.1, from coordinate 2,861 downwards.
CCCAGTCGCTGCACCTGCAAATTGTGGAACAGGTGCTGAAACTGCGTATTGAGGAGCAGTTCAAACCATCTGTGCGTGACTGTTACCAGAATGTGAAGGTGCTGCCGCCACTGGACGAGGTGATACTGGATCTGGAGAAGACGACGCTGGTCGTAGTTCGGCCCGGGCAGACCACAAATCGCCTACCAATAGGCCAGAACTGGCAGGAATGGTGGGAGCAACAACAGTATAAAAACCGCGTGTTGTTTGTAACAGGCTCACGTGATACGTATGAGAAATTAATAGCAGCAGCACGAAACTGCCGTGCCATTGAGAGCATTGAGGCCGATCTTCATGCCGAGAAAATCGATACACGGGATGCGGAGTGGCAGGCGCTAGAAATTCTTCGTGACCGGGTCAACCTGCAGTTTACGGCTGCATTAAAAGAGACGTTTGATCAACTAGTCTACCCATCCATCAACAACGCGTTGAGGTCCACCAACGTCGAACTCGCATTTGCCGACAACAAAGACGAAGAAGCAAAGGTGCGCCACACATTGGAGAGCATTGGCAAATTCACCAAAGACATAGGCGACGATAGCTTTCGCTCCAAAGCGGAGTCGAGGCTCTTTCAAGACGGCGCAGAAACGGTGCTCTGGTCCGACTTAAAGCGTGCGGCAGCAGTCACAACCAACTGGCCGCTTCACAAGGTTTCTGCCCTAGAAGAGTTAAAGAGCCGGTGCATAGAACGTGACCTATGGCGACTGGAGGGGAATTACGTTCGTCGCGGGCCGTTTCCACCACCCGAACCCGAAGTGCAGATCCGTGTGCTGTCTGGTGAGGATGCAAACGATGAGGTGACCTATTTGGCAGTTGAGCCGTTACATGCTACGGCACTCGTCTATGAAACCGGTGATGCGTACGTTACAGAAGCTTCTAGCCCTGTGCCTACCCCGTCGAAATTTGAGGCCAAAGCGCTGCGTTACACCTTTATGGCGATTGACAAGCAGGATACGCAGCGCAAGAGCAGCCCCAAGGAATGGAAGAATAAGCTTCGGCTTAAATACCAGCTGCATCACCGTAATGGTTACGATGAACTGGAGCTGCGCGTAACGCCACAGGCGGGTGGGATAGCCGTAAGGGTAACGACTGATGGAAGCGCGCCCTCCAGCAGTCCGACGGCAGCTATCTATTATGAGCCGTTGGTCATACCCAAAGGGACCCGTGTCGTGCTTGCGCAGGCCAGTTGCGCTGCCTACGGCATTGAGTCTGAAGAGTTGCGGATTCCGATTCAGGAGCATGGCAACGACGACGGGCAGGAATTAGCGCCCGATCTGCCGGCCGAATGGACCAGCGCCATGAAGCTGGACAGCGCCGGCGATGTGTGGGCGTATATTGAGGCGCTGAAGCAATCGACTGGCACCTCAGCCCATGACATCCAGATTTTGCTTTCAAACGAGTCTACCGATTGCGAGGAGAGTGTTGAATTTATGGGTTCAGCCGCCTCTGGTTACGACGGCGCAACGCTTGAAGCATTGGTTGAAAAACTTCGATCGGTTGTGGCCCAGGGGCGGCTAACGATGCGCGTGGGAACCATGCGTTTCAGAACCGGAACGGCCTTAATGGATTGGCATAAGGCGGGCTCCATACGTTATGATCCCAATCGCGTGAAGCAGGAGATGAGGGTCTAGCCCATGACTGCGATTATGGCGAAATCAGGCGGGCGTGATTCGGCCCGCAAAACAACCGGGTTGGGCTGGGTGGTGGGCGAGAACCGGTATGGGTTCCTGGTATATATTCCTGCCGGCAGCGGGCGAGGTGATACGGTCACAATTTGCGAAATAAGGTCCCCTTTCTCTCAGCCGGACGATAATCAGGAAATGGTGCCGCCGGCAGAGGGAGATCCAGCTGTACGCGTGCGGATTGATCGGGGACGATGGCTGGCGCTAGCCCCGGGATTCTGGAACGAGGCCAACCGCAGGCTGCGGTCCAATGGGCTTCCCACTGCCCGATACCAGAAGAGCAGCGCAAAGCCCATCGCTGTACACCCATCGCTTGGTAAAGAGCTCTGCATCCTATGCTGGGCCGTGGAGGATGCGCTGCCAGACGACATTCCGAATGCGCTGCTGAACTGGGAGGCGCTCGCTCCGGAGGAGCGCTGGTGGCTCTACACCATGACCGTTGCAACTACCGGGCAGGCACAGCAACGTGGCGTAGGCTGGCGACGCGCCCTGCGAGCCGCGCTGGCGGAGAACCGTTTTGTACGAGGCGAGGGCGTCCCGCCTAAGGCTCGACGCGAAATTCTCGCACATACACAGACAAGTCTGGAGCTGTAACAGAGATGCAGAGTTTTATAGAGACCCAGTTTCCTATCGCCCGTCTCTCCGCCGAGTCGTACAAGGAACGGAAGGCTGGCGCCAGCCAGACACTTACGGGCATGGGAAAATGGTGGGGACGTAAACCGCTCATACTGGTGCGAGCCTGCATTATTGGCATGCTGATGCCAGCCTCAAGCGACCCACAAAGGGATCGCGAGATTTTTCTCAAGATCCTTACGATGGACGACGACGGCACCTGGCAGCGTTGCAAGCCCGCCTATCAACGCAAAACCACGCGTACCGCCTTTGATAAAATGGATTACGCCGAGCGCATTGCTCAATGCAAACGCCCCGAAAATTGGCACGGGCCTTCTGCTTCCGCCTGGAACGAAATTAATGCCCATTTAGGTACCCGCGCGACCAGCCTGATTGACCTGGTGGAGCAGCTCGGAACCCGTGTGTTCGGCCACAGACCGCGTGTGGGTGACAGCTTCTGCGGCGGTGGTTCTATCCCCTTCGAAGCCGCACGTATCGGCTGCGATGCCTACGGCTCCGACCTCAACC